>CABYFN010000005.1 GCA_902518235.1 uncultured Pelagibacteraceae bacterium
TCAATCATTTAATGCCACCGAAATTTCTTTTTACTTTTGAAAAATTATTTATAATTTTACTGAAATCTTTTCTTGTGAAGTCGGGCCAAAGTTTATTTACAAAATAAATCTCAGTATAAGATAATTGCCATAATAAAAAATTACTTAGTCTATTTCTATTTCCAGTTCTTATTAAAATTTCAGGATCTGGAATATTTTTGGTGTATAGGTTTTCAGATATATTTTTTTCATTAATGCGAATTGATGAATTATTTAATTTTTTTACAGTATTTATAATTTCTTCTTTAGAACCATAATTTAAAGCTATTATGATCTGTATCTTATTGTTTAATCTTGTTAACTTTTCAGCATTTCTTAATTTTAATTTAAGTGATTTAGGAAACTTATCTAAATTACCTATTATTTTTAATTTAATTTTTTTTTTAATTAAGTTGTTTAATTCTTTTTGAATATATTTTTCTAGTATGCTAATTAAAAACTTAATTTCACTTTTTGGTCTTTTCCAATTTTCAGTCGAAAAAGTAAATAATGTTAGGTATTTTATTTTTTTTGATACTGCTTCTTCGATGATATTTTCTACAACATCTATACCTTTAGAATGTCCATAATTTCTTGATTTTTTTTTTTTAATTCCCCATCTTCCATTGCCATCCATTATTATGGCTACGTGTTTGGGCAAAATCATATTGTCATTATTTCATTTTCTTTTGCAGCAACTCTATCATCAATAACTTTTATTTGACTGTCCGTATAATCTTGAATAATTTTTTCTTTTTTTTTTACTTCATCTTCTGAAATCTCTTTATCTTTTAGAAGTTTTTTTAACTCATCATTTGCTTCTCTTCTTATATTTCTTATAGATACTTTACATTTTTCACCCATAGATTTAATTATTTTCTTTATTTCAGATCTTCTTTCTTCGCTAAGATCGGGGACCGGTAGTCTAATTAATTGTCCATCAATCTGAGGATTTAATCCTAACTCTGATTTTTTAATTGCAGAGTCTATAAGCGCTACATTATTTGTATCCCAAACCTGTATGTTTATGCTTCTAGGTTCTGGGGTTGTAATACTGCCTAATTGATTAATTGGCATTTTTTGTCCATAAACATCAACTTTTACAATATCTAACATGGCTGCATTCGCTCTTCCTGTTCTTAATGAGCTCAGTTCACTTTGAAACACTTCATATGTTTTGGACATTTTATTATTGTATTTTGACTCCTCAAACATTACTCACCTATTTTTAGCCTAATAAAATTATTAATTTGCAAATTAGAAATATCTAAGCTTTTTAAAACATCTTTAACCTTCATTTTTGGGTCCATTACCCAATCTTGAGACATTAAACTATTTTCATCTTTAAATTTATTAATTTTACCTATACTAATTTTCTTTGCTATATCCTCTGGTTTGCCTGAACTTTTCAATTCTTCTTCTATTAAATTAACCTCTTTATTTATTATTTCTTGATCAATCAGATCTGCATTTAATGCAATTGGATTTGATGCTGCTATATGCATTGATAATTGCTTTCCAAATAAGTCAATTTTATCAGATTTCTCACTAGTATTCAAAGATACTATTACTATTAATTTTGATACATTATCTTTAATTACTGAATGTTGATAAGCAAAATTTCTTGAATTTTCATCAACTAAAGTTTTTACTCTCCCAATTGTTATTTTTTCTCCAATTTTTGCTATTAAGGCTACTAAATTTTCATCAACGGTTTTATTATTTTTCATGGTCGATTTTTTTAAATCTTCGATATTTGAAGAGTGATGATTATTTAATTCACTTAATTCTTTAACAAATTCAATAAAATCATCATTTTTTGCAACAAAATCTGTTTCGCAATTCACTTCGATCAAAGACATTTTTTTTTCATCCCCAGAAGTAACTACAACTCCCTCTGTTGCGCTTCTTGACATTTTTTTTGAAGCTTTAGCTATACCTTTTACTCTCAAAATTTCAGCAGCTTTATCTAAATCACCATTTGACTCCTTTAATGCAGCATTACAATCTTTAAAACCTGCGCCTGTTGATTTTCTTAATTGTTTTACTTTTTCTATATCACTCATTTCATTTCCTGTAATAAAATTAATTTTTTTTAATTAAGTTTTTTTTCTAACTTTTCTTCTTTAGATTTTTCTGGACTTGGAGTTTCAATTTTTAAAACCTCAGTTTCTTTTTCACTAGCTGTAATTTGTGGTGCTTCTTTTTTAGCATTTAGAATTGTTTCTTTTAAAAGTGAGCAATACAAATCAATAGATCTTCTAGCATCGTCATTTCCAGGAATAGGAAAATCAATACCATCTGGATTTGAATTTGTATCTAAAATTGCTACTATTGGAATACCTAGTTTTACAGACTCTTTAATCGCAAGAGATTCATAATTTGTGTCAATTATAAATACTAGATCAGGTATCTTTTTCATAGCAGAAATTCCACCAAGTGATCTTTGTAATTTATCTCTCTGACCACTCATTTTTAATAATTCCTTTTTAGTAAAGCCTCTATTTTCAGATTTTAAATCTGATTCTATTTTAATAAGTTTTTTAATTGAGTTGGATATTGTTCCCCAATTTGTGAGCATACCTCCTAGCCATCTATAATTAACAAAATATTGATCAGTTTCATTTGCAAGTTCTGCTATGGCCTCTGAGGCTTGTTTTTTAGTTGATATAAATAATATTTTTCCACCTGATGAGATTGTTGAATAGACTTTTTCTAAAGCTACTTTGGTTAGCTCAAGTGTTTGTGTTAAATCTATTATATGAACAGAATCTCTTTTTCCAAAAATAAACTTCTTCATTTTGGGATTCCATCTTAAAGTTTTATGGCCAAGATGAACGCCAGCTTCTAATAATTGCTCTATTGTAAGATTTGGTATTTTCATATTTTTTCCCGGTTGTGCCACCACAATTACTGCCTAAAAAGGACCGGAGGTATAAAACCAGAAATTGTGTGCGTGTTAATTTATGTAACTATTTACAAAAAAAAGAGAAAAAAACAAGTTTTTTTTAGAGAACATCAATATTTTCTTCATTTCTCATTAAATTGAGGATTTTATGATCTATTTTTCTTTTTTCATTCAATTGAAAAGACATCCTTTTTTTATCAACTTCAACATCTATGATCACTTTAGTTTTGCCCTCTTCTAAACTTAATTTATTAATTTTATTAATATCATCTATATTTTTAATTTTTATTTTTAGTTCATCTATTGGCTTATCAATAATTTCTTTCATAGAAATAATTTTTCTAATATTAATTTTCTTTTGTATTTTATTTTCATCAACGTAGTTCTTGACTAGAGTAATCATAACAGAATTACCTTCAATGAGTATTTCTCTATTATTTTCAAAAACATCTGAAAATACAAACAATTCAAAGACACCAGATAAATCAGAAAATTTAATTATTGCATAGGAAGTTCCTTTTTGTGTTTTCTTTTCTTGAACCTTTAGTATTGTGGATGAAATATTTGAACTTAAAATATTTTCATTTGAACTAAACTCTTGATAATCGATAATATTATACTGATTAAAAAGTGATTTATACTGATTAAGAGGGTGATCAGAAATAAAGAAGCCCAAGGTTTCAAATTCTTTTGATAATTTAACGTCTAAATTCCAATCTTCAATAATATCTAAATAAGTCTCATCATTATCTTCTTGAAATAGATCAATTTGGTTTGCTGAATTATTTTCAAAAATATTTTTTGATTTTAAAATAATATTAGGTATTGAGTTGTATAAAGAATGTCGATTCTTATTCAAATTATCAAAAGCTCCTGCTTTTACAAGACCCTCTAATTGTAATTTATTTATATCTTTTGGATTAACACGATTTATAAAATCTTTTAGATCTTTGAACATTCCATTTTTATTTCTCTCTTCTATAATTTTTGAAATTGCTTCAAATCCAACACTTTTAATTGCACCTAGCGCGTAAAGAAAATTTTTACCATCAGAGGAAAAGTCGGCATAGCATTTATTAATATCTGGACGAATTATATTTATGCCCAATCTTTTAAGTTCTTCATAAAATTCACTTAATTTTTTTTGGTTTGAGAGCTCCATCGACATAGAGGCTGCAAAAAACTCGTGTGGATAGTATGTTTTTAAAAATGCGGTTTGATATGCTATTATTGCATAAGCAGCTGCATGGCTTTTATTAAATCCATATTCAGCAAAAGGTTCAATCTTTAAAAAAATTCCAGCTGCAATATCTTTACTAATTCCATTATTATGAGCACCCTCAACAAATCTTTCTTTTTGTTTTTCAAGTTCTGCTCTTTTTTTTTTACCCATTGCCCTTCTCAATATATCTGCTTCACCTGCTGTAAATCCCGATAATACTTGAGCAATTTGCATAACTTGCTCTTGATAAATAATCACACCATAAGTTGGTTTTAAAATTTCCTCCAGCTTAGGATGTAAATAGTCAGGCTCTCTCTTTCCATGTTTGCAATCATTATAAATTGGGATATTGCTCATAGGGCCAGGTCTATATAAAGCAACTAATGCAATAATATCTTCCAAATGATTAGGTTTCATGTTGATTAAAGCATCTTTCATTCCAGAACTCTCTAATTGAAATAATCCAACCGTTTTACCACTAGACAAAAGATCAAATACTTTTTGATCTTCGTAATTAATAGTTTCAATTTTAAAATTTGGCTGTTTTTTTTCTACAAGTTTTTGAGTATTGTTAATTACTGTTAACGTTTTTAAACCCAAAAAGTCAAATTTAACTAATCCAGCATTTTCAGCTGAGTACATGTCAAATTGCGTAGAAGGTAGTAATAAATCTGCTGAAGAATCCTTGTACAGAGGCACAGTTTCTGTTAATTTTTTATCTGCTATAACAACACCAGCTGCATGAGTTGCAACATTTCTATTTAATCCCTCAAGTTTTAAAGATAACTCGATTAGACGCCTAACTCTTTTATCCTCATTAATTAATTTTTGTAATCTTGGCTCTACGTTGATACTTTCTTGTAAAGTTAATGGTCTAGATGGATCAAATGGTATCATTTTACAGATACTATCTATAAAACCATATGGTAGTCCTAACACACGTCCAACATCCCTTATTACCATTCTAGCTTTAAGTTTTCCAAATGTAATAATGTGTGCGACACTATCTTTATATTTAGTTGTTAAATATTTGAATACTTGGTCTCTTTTTTCCTCACAAAAATCAATATCAAAGTCAGGCATAGAAATCCTGTCAGGGTTTAAAAATCTCTCAAAAATTAAATTAAATTTTATTGGATCAACATCTGTTATAGATAAACACCAAGCAACTAATGAGCCTGCGCCTGATCCTCTTCCAGGACCAACTGGTATATTATTATCTTTTGCCCACTTTATATAGTCTGAAACAATTAAGAAATATCCTGAATAATTCATTTCAGTTATAATTTTTATTTCATGATTTAATCTATCTTTATAAGTTTCTTTAATTTTAATATTATTTGATATTTTTGTTATTAGCTCTGGATCTGTTTTAAATTTTTCCTCAAGGCCATTAAAGGAGTTATTTTTTAAGTTATCATCAATATTTACTATATCTTTGCTAATGTTAGGTAGTATAGGTTTAGAAGGAATGGGTCTAAAATCACATCTATAAGGTAAATTATAATTATTTTCTAATGCTTCAGGTAGATCTTTAAAAATCTCAGACATTTCAGATGAGGATTTTAAGTAATGATTATTAGTTAGTTTCAATCTTTTTTGATCATTAATATAAGTTTTTTGACCAATACACATTAAAGCATCGTGCGCTTCATGCATTTCCTTATCCAAATAGTAAACCTCGTTGGTTGCTATTATTGGTATTTCATATTTTTTTGATAGCTTTAGGTTAAAAATTTCAAATTCCTTCTCATTTTTATCTCCATGTCTTTGAATTTCTAAATAAAAATTTTCTTTGAAATTTTTATTTAACATCATTATGAGCTCATCTAATTCGTCAAATAACCCTTTTTTAAAAATATTACCAATTAAATTATTAACTGCTCCAGAAAGAACAATTAGTCCCTCATTATATTTCATTAAATCTTCTATCGAACAATGTGGTTCATCTGTATCATCAATTTCTAAATAAGCTTTTGATGAAAGCTCAATTATATTTTTATAACCAACATAACTTTTAGCAATAAGTGGAATAAGTCCATAATTATTTTTAAATCTAAATTGAACTTGTGATCCAATTATTGGTTGTGTCCCAACAGATGAAATATTTTCAGAAAATTCTAACGCACCTGATAAATTATAAGTATCACTTAAACCTACTGACTGTATTTTATTTTTCTTACAATACTCTTTAAGATTTTCAATTTTTAATGCACCCTCACATATTGAATATTGAGAATGAATTTTAATTTGGTTAAAAGATTTTTTATTAGATTGTAGCATTGATAATTTGTATATTACCATTATTCATCATAATTTTACAATCTGCCATATTCGCAAAATATCTATTATGAGTTGCAAAAATTATGATTCTATTTTTTTTTTTTAAATTAAATAGGATTTTAAAAATAAGTTTTGCGTTATCAGAATCTAGACTACCTGTCGGTTCATCGGCTAATATAATATCAGGATTATTAATTAATGCCCTTGCTATAGCAATACGTTGATTTTCACCTCCGGACAATTCGTTTGGAAAATGTTTAATTCTATGTGACATACCTACTGTTTTTATTAATTTTTTCGCAAGTTCAATAGATTTTTGTTTTTCTTTAGAAATTAATAAATTAGGTAAGTAGACATTTTCTAAAGCCGTAAAATCCGATAATAAGTTTTTGTCTTGATAAATAATTCCAATTTTTTTTGCTCTAATTAAATCATTTTCAGCTCTATTATTTGACTTTATTTTGTTGCTGCTTATTTCTATTGAACCCATGGTGGGGCTATCGATCAATGATAATAAATTGAGTAAAGTTGATTTTCCTGATCCGGATGGTCCCATTATAGAGTAAGTTTTACCAGGTTCAAAGCTAAATGAAATATCATTTAAAACTTTTATAGATTTATTTTTCTCATATTTTTTTGTTAGATTTTTTATCTTAATATTATTCATATTTGAGAGTTTTAACTGCATCTAAAGATGATGCTTTAGAGGCTGGGTATATTGATACTAAAATTGTTGCAAATATTGAACAAAGAGAAATTGTTATTATTGAATTTATATTTATTTCAGATGGCATTGAATTTAAAATATAAATATCTTCTGGGAAAAGAGAAATACCAAATATATTTGAGATAAATTGTCTTATACTCTCCACATAAATAGAAAAAAGGGTTCCAACAACTACCCCAAATAGTGTCGCTGATGTTCCTATAAAAAAACCGACCAAAAAGAAGATTTTTTTTATTGATTTATTAGATACCCCAATTGATTTTAGAATACCTATATCTCTTGTTTTGTTTTTAACTAAAATTGTAAGTCCAGATATTATATTAAATGCGGCAACAATGATTATCAAAGAAAGAATTATAAACATTACATTTCTTTCTACTTTCAAGGCTGAAAATAATGATTTATTCATGTCTGACCAACTGTAAACTGATGCGTCCGGGAATAGAGCTGTTAAATTTTTTTTATGAATTTCTATATTTTTGGGATCATTAAAATAAAATTCTATGAACCTATCTTCTTCGTTTTTATTAAAAAAACTCTCAAGTGTTTCTAAATTAATATATGCAATATTTTCATTATAGTCTGACAAACCACTATCGAAAATTGATACTATTTTAAAATTTTCTTGTTTAGGTAATGTGCCTACTAAAGTTTGAATTCCGGCAGGAGACATAACTGTGATGGTATCCCCTATATCAATATTTAAATTAAAGCTCAATTCTTTACCTACTGAAATGGTATTATCTATTAAATTTTTTGACCCAAAAAATTTCTCATTCCTTGCTATTTGAAGTTTTTTAAAATCATTTTCTAAGTATCCTTTTAAGAAAATACCTTTTGTGTTATCTTTATTAAGAATTACTGCTTCGCCATCATTTGAAAATATATTTTTTAGCAAATCTGTATCTTCAGTATATGTCAATGGTTTGTAACCTGGCTGAACAACCGCATGAGCATTAAAACCCACAATTTTTGTTATTAATTCAGTTCTAAAACCATTCATTACTGACATAACAATGATTAGAACCGCTACTCCCAATGAAATACCTATAAAAGAAAAAATTGAAATGACATTTAAAAAACCATCATTTTTTCTGGTCCTTAAAAATCTAAATGTAACTTCTCTTTCTAACTGTGAAATCAATTTGATTTAGCTTTTAAAATTTGTGATGCAACTTCTTCGATATTTAATTTTTGAGTTTCTCCATTAATTTCTTTAAACTCAAATAAATCTCCATCAGTTTTATTTCCTAAAATCAGCTGATACGGGATACCAATTAAATTAAATTTCTTAATTTTTGCTGAAATGTTTTCTTCGGTATCATCTATGATAGCTTCAATATTTTTAGACTTTAAATATTCAAGTATTTTATTCGACTTTTCTAAATTTGATGTATCATTTTTTTTTATCATTGGGATTATTGCACAATGATAAGGAGCTACTGATAATGGCCATTTCATTATTTCATCTTTATCGTTGTATTTAGCCTCAATTATGGCGCCTACCAATCTTGATACACCTATTCCATAAGATCCCATTTTAACAAATTCTTTTTTACCATTAAAATCTACTGCTGCATTCATTGGTTTTGAGTATTTATCTCCAAAATAGAATATATGACCTACCTCAATTCCTTTTGTATTTACTCTAAATTCTTCTGGAACTACTTTTTCAAATTCACTCTGGTCAAATTTCTCATCTGTAACAGAATAAAATTTTTCATATTGCTGTCGTAAATCGGTGAGCGAATTTTTTTCTAACATAGTAGCTGAGCTGTTCACATCAAATATCCTTTTATCAGTATATATTTTACTTTCCCCAGTATCGGCAAGAATTATAAATTCATGGGAAAGATTTCCACCAATGGGTCCTGTATCTGCTGCCATTGGTATTGCTGATAAATTTAATCTTTTAAAAGTCCTTAAGTATGAGAGAAAAAATTTATTATATGAAAAAAGAGCTTCATCGTCATTTAAATCAAAACTGTAAGCGTCTTTCATATAAAATTCCCTGCATCTCATAATTCCAAACCTTGGTCTTAATTCATCTCTAAATTTCCATTGAATATGATATAATAGCTGTGGAAGCGATTTATAAGATTTAATACTTGATCTAAAAATTTCTGTTACAAGCTCTTCATTGGTAGGTCCATATAACATTTCTCTATTTTGACGATCTTTAATACGCAACATCTCTTCTCCATAATCATCATATCTTCCACTTTCTTTCCAAATTTCTGATGATTGAATTGTTGGCATTAGAATTTCCTGAACGCCAATTCTATCCTGCTCCTCTCTAACAATTTGCTCTATTTTTTTCATAACTTTGAAACCGAGTGGTAACCATGAATAGATTCCAGCTGATGATTGTTTTATCATTCCAACTCTTAACATAAGCTGATGAGATTTAATTTTGGCCTCTGTAGGATTATTTTTAAGAATTGGTACAAATGATTTTGAAAAATACATTTTATTATTTAAATTCTTACCAAGTTTATATTTGTTAGTGGTTTTTTCCCAGTTTTTTCTTTTGAAAATTTACGACAAGTTATTTTAAGAGCATCTATTAGATTATCTTGTTGTTTTGTGTTGTTTAATGAAAATGTTTTGACGGTTCTTTCTATTTCTTCCTCTAATCCATAAATAAACTCATCATTCTCATATACTGGTAGACCTCTAAAAGTTACCAAAGGTTTATTGTGAATGTTTCCTTTTGGTGTAATCATAATTGTAGCTTCTAAAAATCCATTTGATGATATGTTTCTTCTTTCTTTTATTGATCTAGAATCTTCTTCTACTGGAATGTTTCCATCTAAATAAACTCTTCCACTTGGTGCTTTGTCATAGACCTCTGGTTTTTCTCCAGGATACAACTTAACAATATCACCGTTCTCTACTTGAACTGGGTATTTAACTTGCATTTCTTTAGCAAATTCTATGTGCTCTATCATATGTCTATGTTCCCCGTGAACAGGTATAACAGCTTTTGGTTTAACCCAGTTATACATATCTCTTAAGTCTTCACGGTTTGGATGACCAGAAACATGAATATATTCATTATCTTCAGATATGACTTCAATACCCTCTTTAACTAAATTATTATGAAGTTTGTATAATTTCTTTTCATTTCCAGGGATAATTTTTGAGGAAAAAATAACTGTATCATTTCTCTCAATAAAAACATCTGGATGAGTATATTTAACTATTCTATTCATGGCACCCATTGGTTCGCCTTGACTTCCTGTGCATAAATAAACAATTTTTTCTCTAGATATATTTTTTGCATCTCTTGGATCTACTGGATCAATAACATTTTTAAGATAACCACATTGTCTGGCTGCTTTAAATATTCTATGCATTGATCTTCCAACTAGTGAAATATGTCTACCTGTTTGCTCTGCACAATAAAAAACAGTTTCCATCCTAGCAACATTAGATGCAAATGAAGTTACTATTATTCTTTTTTTTAATCTTTCAAAAACCTTAAGCAAATTTTTACGAACATCAAGTTCAGATCCTGCTCTACCTGCGCTGAAAACATTTGTTGAGTCACATATCATGGCTAGTACACCTTCGTTACCTATTTCTTTCAATCTTTCAGAGTTTATATTTCCTCCTATTAAAGGATCTGGATCACATTTCCAATCTCCAGTATGAAGTATATTTCCTGCTGGTGTTTGTATTCTAAGACCATTAGGTTCTAATATAGAATGAGTAAGTGTAACAAACTCTATTTTAAATGGGTCTAGATTAATTGTGCTATTAAGTTCTACAATCTTTAAATAACCCGTTATATCAATTTTTTTTTCTTTAAATTTTTCAGCAATTAAAACTGAGGTAAATGGCGTAGCATAAATTTTACATTTTAATTTTGGCCAAACATGAGCAATAGCTCCAATATGATCTTCATGAGCATGTGTTAGGACTATGCCTAGCAAGTAATCTTTTTTATCTACTATAAATCCTGGATCTGGATATATGATATCAACACCAGGGACTGTATCATCTGCAAATGTAACACCAACGTCAACAATAATCCATTTTTGATTGTCTGGCTTACCATATGCAAATAAGTTCATGTTCATTCCTATTTCACCAGATCCTCCTAGAGGACAAAATAATAATTCATCTTTCATGTTTTTTTTAATTTTTAGCTACTTTTAAGATACCTTTAATTGTTAAATTTTTATCAACCGTTTTAATACCTTTAATTGATGATTTAAATAAGTGTGCAAATCCACCTGTAAGTATAATTTTAAACTTCTTTCTAGTTTGTTTTAAAATAAGTTTAATTATATTTTCAATTAAACCAGTATAACCATGATAAAAACCAGCTCTTACAGCAGTTTTAGTGTTTTTGCCAATGACATTTGCTGTCTTTTCTAGCTTAATTTTAGGTATTAAAGAGGCTTTATCTGTTAAATTTTTAAGAGAGAGCTCAACACCAGGCGCTAAAACACCACCAATATAGTCTTTTTTTATAACTATATCAAAATTTGTAGCCGTTCCAAAATCAACAACAATATAATTATACTTATTATCAATAACTGAAATTGCATTAGCTAAACGATCAGATCCAATTTGTTTTCTATTGACTTTTATATTTATAAATTTTTTTAAATTACATGTTTTTAACTCAACACAATTCAATTTAGTAATTTCTTTGATAGTTTTTTTTATAATTTTATAAGAGTTAGGGACAACAGAACTAAATAGTACTTTTCTTATTTTAAAATTATATGTTCTTAAAAATAATAATTCTTTGTTGATAAATTTTTTGTTTATATTTTTCTTATGTATTTTAATATTTTTGATCAATTTTAAATTTTCATTAAATAAGCAAATTTTAATTGCCGTATTTCCAATATCTCCAATTAAAAACATATATTAAACTCCAAATAAATGTAAGTTTTTCTCATACAGTAACTTAAATTCCTTAAATAATTCAAGCCTATTTATTTTTTTGTTTGAATAGTTATCTAAGTAGGTAGTGGGATAATTATTAATTTTTGGACTACTTGAAACATTAATTCCAATTCCAACAACCAAGTATTTTTTATTCTGTTTAAAAATTGTTTCTTGTAAAATTCCACAGACCTTTTTTTTATTTATTAATATATCATTAGGTTTTTTTATATTAATTAAAGTGTTTATTTTTTTATAGATTATTTTTTTAATTATTTTTAAATTTAAATTTATAATTTTTGATAAAGATATTTTTTTATCAACCTCAAAGAAGACTGATAAAAATAAGTTACCTTTCATAGATATCCATTTATTTTTTCTTTGTCCTTTACCTTTTGTTTGTTGATCTGTTAAAATTATTCCTCTTTGATTACCCTGTTTAATTAATCTTAATGCTACATTGTTAGTGCTTGCTACTTTTTTGTATAAATATTTTTTTAATTTCATTAAATCATAGTAATTTTAGATACTATTTCTGTTATGCTGCTCGGATATAAAAAGTATGCTAAAATAAATATTGTTGAAATAGCCAAAGTAATTTTTAATCCTAGATTATGTGATGTTTCATATTCTTCTTTTTCTGGATCAAAATATATAATTTTTATAATTCTTAGATAATAAAAAGCTGCTACTACAGTTGCTAGTAACCCAACAATTGCTAAAAAATACATTGACTGCTCTATAACTGCTAAGAATACATAGAATTTCGCAAAAAAACCTGCAAGCGGGGGTATACCTGCTAAAGAAAATAAAACTATCAATAACGAGAAAGACAAAATTGGATGTTTTTTGGAAAGTCCTGATAAGTCTTCTATATTTTCATAATATTTATTATTTCTTTTAAGCATAAATAAGCAGCTAAAAAAGGCTAAATTCATTACCAAATAAATAGATAAATAAGTTATAGAACTTTGTATTCCTTGATTGCTAACTGTTGCTAATCCAGCTAAAGCATAACCCATATGACTAATTGAACTATACGCAATTAGCCTTTTTAAATTTTTTTGACCTATGGCCGCTACTGCCCCAAATATCATTGAAGCTATTGATATAAATACAATAATGGTTTGCCATTGGTCATTCATATTAGCAAATGGTGTATACAAAAACTTAATAAATACTGAAAGTGCAGCTATTTTAGGAAGTATAGCAAAGAATAAAGTCACAGATGTTGGAGAGCCTTGGTAAACATCTGGTGCCCACATATGAAAAGGCACAGCGGATATTTTAAATGCAAGACCAACTAGAATAAAAACTATCCCAAACGTTGTACCATAGTTAAATTCTGTAGAATTTATAAGTATTTGATCAAAATTTGTACTTTCAGAAAATCCATAAGTTAATGAGCATCCATACAATAACAAACCAGATGATAATGCGCTAAGAACAAAATATTTAAGCCCAGACTCTGTAGAAAGTAAATTATCTCTATTGAATGATGCAAGAACATACAAAGCTAATGATTGGAGTTCAAGTCCCATGTAAAAAACTATTAAATCATTTGAACTTATCATTATCATCATTCCTAAAATGCTACTTAAAATGAGGATTGGGTATTCAATTTTATTTAAATTGATCACTTGGATATATTTAGATCCAGTAAGCATTACAAAAATGCCAGATCCTACAAGTATAATCTTCATATAATTAGACAAATTGTCTATTAAATATGAATCATTAAATAAGTAAATTGTATCTAATGAGCTGAGATTTATTATTAGCGCCAATAAAATAACTAAAGATATATTTGATAAATTGTAAATTAAACTTGCGCTATTTTTTTTGAAAACTCCAACTAGTAAAAATAACATTATAGATATCGATATAAATATTTCTGGTAATATATATTGAAAATTTTCCATTAGTCCTTTGATGCAAGGTTATTAATTAAGTCAAAATTATACATGTTTAAAGTATTCTCGACTGATGCTTCAATTGAATTCATTAATGGCTCTGGGTAAAAACCAAAGAATAAAATTGGTATTACAAGAGCTGATAAAGTTATAATTTCAAAAGTTTTTAAATCTTTCATACTTTTAAGCTCTTGATTATTCATTTCGCCAAAAACAACCCTTTTAAATAACCACAGCATATATGCTGCTCCTAAAATTACTCCCAAACTTGCAATCATCGCCACTAAGATATTTTTCTCAAATGCACCCATCAAAATTAAAAATTCTCCTATAAAACCTGTTGTTCCAGGTAGTCCTAGAGCACCAAGCGTGAATACCATAAAAACAATTGCATATCTGGGCATTATAGAGACTAAGCCCCCATATTTATTAATTAACCTTGTGTGATACCTTTCATAAACAACTCCAACACTCAAAAAAAGTGCAGCTGATACAAGTCCATGACTTATCATTTGAAAAATACTTCCTTCAATTCCTTGTTGAGTCATTGTGAAAATGCCTAATGTTACAAACCCCATATGGGCAACAGAAGAGTATGCTATAAGTTTTTTCATATCTTCCTGCATCAAAGCTACAAGAGATGTATAAATAATTGCTATTAGACTTAAGACATAAACCAACATTGTAAAATTTTCTGAAGCTATTGGAAATAAACCTAGTGAAAATCTAATAAATCCATACCCAGCCATTTTAAGTAATATTGCTGCTAGTAATACAGAACCAACAGTTGGGGCTTCTACATGAGCATCAGGCAGCCAAGTATGTACCGGCCACATAGGAGTTTTTACTGCAAAAGAACTGAAAAATGCCAACCATAATAAATTTTGATATTCGACCTGAATTCCAAGTTCATAAAGTTTTTCAACATCAGTGGTTCCTGTTATCCAATAAATTGAAATAATAGCAACCAACATAAGAACTGATCCTAATAAAGTGTACAGAAAAAATTTAAAGGCCGAGTAGACTCTTCTTTCTCCACCCCAAATACCAATAATTAAAAACATTGGTATAAGACCTGCCTCAAAAAATAAATAAAATACTACTAGATCAAGTGAGCAGAAAACACCAATCATAAAAGTTTCCATTATTAGTATGGCAATTAAAAAATCCTTAAGTCTATTTGTTATTGTAGCATTGACTGAAATTATGCAAATTGGAGTTATGAAGGTTGTTAATATTATAAATAAAATTGAAATACCATCTATTCCAACTTTGTAATTAATAAATCCAGATAACCATTCTCTATTTTCTACAAACTGAAAATCTACTGAATTTTTATCAAAAACATACCAAAGATATAAAGATAATAAAAAATTCGCTAAAGAAATAAATAAAGCTACATATTTGGAACTCTGATATTTACCACTTGATGATTTTGTGAATAATATAAATAAAGCACCTATTGTAGGTAGTAAAATTAAGGACGATAAAATTGGAAAGTTCATTAGTTTAATATCAGTATTGTTAGTAAAACTGAAAATCCAATCAACATAACAAATGCATATTGATAAATAAATCCAGACTGAAATTTGACTGCTTTAATTGATAAATTTTTAATTACACTTGAAATCCCATCAGGGCCAAATTTATCTATTATTGATCCATCAACTTTTTTCCATAAAAACTTTCCAACTTTTTTTGAAGGATTGACAAATAAATAATCGTACATTTCATCGAAGTACCATTTCTTAAGTAAAAATTGATAAATTGGTTCATTCATTTCTTTCAATCCATTTACTATGTTTGTGTTTTTTAAATACAAATAATAAGAAAATGGAATTGCAGCAGTAACAAGTATAGGTGTTAAAAACAAAAACCACGTTGGTGGATGACCTGTGTTTAGTGGTTCTAAAAATTTTATAGATTGAGCCCAAAATTCGTATGATATCTCATTACCTATAAACAAATCTTTAAAGGCCATACCTGCAAAGATAGCTCCTATTGCTAAAATAATTAAAGGAGCAATCATAACAAAAGGAGACTCGTGTACTTTATCAATACTAAGTTCTTTATTATTAAAATTACCATGGAATGTTTTAAATATAAGTCTCCAAGAATAAATTGATGTTAAAAAAGCTGTGACTATACCCACAAAAGCTGCAAGCATTCCAACTCCATTTCCTCTTAAGTATGCAAATTCTATTATTGCATCTTTTGAATAAAAACCTGATAAAAAAGGAAAACCTGTTAAAGCAAGAGTTCCAATAAGCATTAGCACATATGTGTATGGAAGTTTCTTTATAACTCCACCCATTTTATTTATATCTTGTTCCTCATGAAATGAGTGAATTACAGCACCAGCTCCTAAGAATAACAAAGCTTTGAAAAAGGCATGGGTAAATAAATGAAACATCGCTACATTGTAAGCACCAACTCCAGCGGCAAAGAACATGTAGCCTAATTGACTACAAGTAGAATAGGCTATAATTTTTTTTATATCATTTTGTACAAGTGCAACTGTTGCTGCAAAAAAAGCAGTAGTCATTCCAATTATGGTTATAACGGTGAGAGCTAATTGAGAGTATTCATATATAGGTGAGCATCTAACAATTAGAAAAACACCTGCTGTAACCATTGTTGCTGCATGAATTAGTGCGGATACTGGTGTTGGGCCCTCCATAGCATCAGGCAACCAGGTATGTAATAAAAATTGAGCTGATTTACCCATTGCTCCAATTAATAGAAGTAAACAAATCAAATCAATAATTTCTATATCAATACCAATAAAATTTATTTTTTTATCTAATACGTTTGGGATTTGTTCAAAAACCTCATCATAATTGACTGTACCAAAAATATAAAAAATCAGAAAAATTCCAAGCGCTAAACCAAAGTCACCAACTCTATTAACAACAAATGCTTTTATTGCTGCCTTATTTGCACTTTCTTTTTTAAACCAAAATCCAATTAAAAAATATGAACATAGACCCACACCTTCCCAGCCAAAAAATAGTTGAATAAAATTATCTGAACTTACTAAAGTTAACATTGCAAAAGTAAATAAGGACAAATATGCCATAAATCTTGTTTTGTGAGGATCATGTGACATGTATCCAATTGAATAAATATGAACTAAAGCTGAAACAAAATTTACCACAACAAACATAACTGCTGATAAGGTATCAATTTTTATTGACCAGTTAACATTTAATGTTCCAGAATTGATCCAAGTAGCTATAACAAGGTTGTTTGAATAATTTGAACTAATAACTTTATACAAAACAAATAAAGAGAGTATTGCTGAAATACTCACAAATGAACTTGTCAAAATTTGCGAACTTCTGTCACCTATTTTCTTTCCAAAAAAACCACTGCATAGAGCTCCAATTAGAGGTAGAAATAAAATTAGGTATTCCATTTTATCCTTTTAAATTTTTAATCTCTTCAACTCTTATTGTGTCAGAATTTCTAAAATAAACTACAATTATGGCTAATCCGATAGCAGCTTCAGCAGCTGCAACTGTTAAAATGAATAGTGTAAATATTTGTCCACTTAAATCATTAATAAATATAGAAAAGGCAACAAGATTTATATTTACTGCAAGTAAAATCAGCTCAATACTCATTAAAATTACTATTACATTTTTTCTATTTAAAAAAATACCAACAATACCAATTGTAAATATTATAGCAGCTAATGTTAAATAATGCCCTAAACCTATGCTAAGCATCTATTTTAACTCCTTTATTTCTCTCAGCTTCAACTAAATCAACACCTTCATCTCTTTCTCTAGAAATTTGCTTAACATAACTTTGTCTTTTAACTCCGGCTCTTTCCCTGTATGTTAAAACAATTGCTCCTATCATAGCCACTAACAAAATCATTCCTGAAATTTGAAATAAATGTATGTAATCCGTGTATAAAACATTTCCAATAGATCTAGTATTAGTGACTTCAGTTGATATATCTATAGATAGGCTGTTCAATAAATCGGGTTTATATTTCCATCCACCAATTACAATTATAAGTTCAAAGAAAATAATTAAACTAACTAATAAACCAATTGGGATATGGGTTCCACCATCCCATCGTGAACTAAACCATTGGCCCTTTTGTTCGGCTACATTTAACATCATCACAACAAATAAAAATAAAACCGCAACAGCTCCTACATAAACTATGAGCATAATCATCCCTAAAAATTCAGCACCTATCATAATGAACAAACAAGATATGCTAATGAAATCTAGGATTAAAAAAAATACTGAGTGAACTGTATTTTTTGAAACAGTTACCATGACTGCAGAAATTATAGCAATTAATGAGAAAACATAAAAAAAAACTGAATGTGCAATCATAAGATTATCTATGAGAACTATCAGCCTTTATATTAGCAGCCAAAACATTTTCCCACCTATCACCATTTTCCAAAAGTTTTTCTTTGGTATAATAAAGCTCTTCTCTAGACTCTGTTGCAAATTCAAAATTTGGACCTTGGACAATCGCATCTACAGGACAAGACTCTTCACAAAGTCCACAGTATATACACTTAAGCATATCAATGTCATATCTTACCGTTTTTCTACTTCCATCATCTCTTTCTTTAGATTCTATTGTAATTGCTTGAGCAGGGCATACAGCTTCACAAAGCTTACAAGCTATGCATCTTTCTTCACCGTTAGGATATCTTCTAAGAGCGTGCTCGCCTCTAGACCTTGTTCCTAAAGATCCCTTTTCAAAAGGATAATTGATTGTCTTTTTTGCCTTAAAAGTCTCTTTTATAGCAATTAATAAACCAGTCACAAAATCAATCATGAATATAGTTTTTAATAATCTTGAAATTTTCATTTATTTTCCTGGTAGTAAATCAAAATATAGTAAAAAACTTGAAGTTAAAACAACATAAAACAGTGAAAATGGTAAGAAAATCTTCCAACCAAGCTTCATTAATTGGTCATATCTATATCTTGGAACAGTCGCTTTAACTAATGCAAATAAAATAAATAAAAATAATATTTTAAAGATTAACCAAAATGGACCTGGAATAGCATTTAATGGGAATATATCTATTGGAGACAACCAGCCACCCAAAAATAAAACTGAACCCATTGCGCACATTAATAGAATGTTTGCGTACTCTCCTAACCAAAACATAGCATACATCATTCCTGAATATTCGGTTTGATAACCGGCAACTAATTCTGCCTCTGCTTCAGGTAAATCAAAAGGAGGACGATTTGTTTCTGCTAGTGCAGAAATAAAAAAAATTACAAACATAGGAAACAGAGGAATTACAAACCATAAATTTTGTTGTGCCATAACAATATCGCTTAAGTTTAAAGATCCAACGCATAATAAGACATTAATTATTATAACTCCTATTGAAACTTCGTATGAAACCATTTGTGCAGCAGACCTGATTGCACCTAAAAAAGGGTATTTAGAGTTGGATGCCCATCCACCCATAATTATTCCATATACACCTAATGATGAAACAGCAAAAAGATATAAAATACCAACATTGATGTCAGCTAGAACAAAACCCTCTCCAAATGGAATTACAGCCCATGATATTAATGCTAATGTCATTGTAACAACTGGAGCTAATACAAACACAAGTTTGTTTGAACTTGCAGGTATAATTATTTCTTTAAATATATATTTTAATGCATCTGCTAGTGATTGAAATAAACCGAACGGGCCAACAACATTGGGTCCTCTCCTTTTTTGAACAAAAGCCCAAACTCTTCTATCAAGCCAAACTATCATTGCTACAGAGACCAAAACAGGAACCAAGAGAAAGAGTATTTTATAAACTTCAGTAAATAAAATTGAAAAATAAGAGTCCATTAACCCTCTGTTCCAGTTTTTTTCAAATTAGTTCTTGCGTATCTACATTCGGACATTGTTTTGGATGCACGAGCAATTGTATTAGAATAATAATAATCAATATCCTCAACTAATATTTTTTCTTCACTTAAATTATATGAAGGGACTTCAAAGTTTTTGATTATTTCATTATTTAAATGGTCATGCATGGATTTAATTAGTACCTCTTTATTATTAAATAAAGCATTTCCGCTGATTATAGCTGACAACTCATTAATTATTAGCCAATCTTCTTTAGCTTCTCCTGGTGGATATGATGCTTTATAAGCTTTTTGGAGCGTTCCTTCTAAATTTGTGAAATAACCATCTTGTTCTGTGTATGCAGCACCGGGCAAAATAAGGTCCGCCGTACCCGCGCCTAAATCTCCATGACTTCCAATATAAATTATAAACTCATTATTTTTTTTGAATTTCAGTTTATCTTGGCCAAATAAAAAAATAATCTCTGTTTCATTATCTTCAATTTTTTTAAGAGTTTTATTGCTTCCATTATTTGATGAAAAAATACCTAAATCATATGCACCTACAGTGGATGCATCAGTTGCTAAAATATTTAGTGAATTCCAATTATCATTAATTTTATTAATACTAGTTAAATACCTTTTTAACTCCTCAAATACATATGCACCATTATTACTGTTTAAAATTGATTGACCTAAGATAATTAAAGGTTTTTCTGCACTATTAATTTTGTTTGAAAGATCGTGTTCATTTTTGATTATTTGATTAATTATTTTTGTATCATTTTCTAAAACTGTGTAAGGATAGGTTAAATCACCGACATCCTCTAAAGAAAATATTTCAGTTTTATTTTTTAAATAAGTTTTTCTTATTCTTGAATTTAAAATGGTTGCCTCAAATCTGGGGTTTGAGCCTATTAATAATATTAGATCACTTTCTTCAATCCCTTCTATGCTAGAGTTAAACAAATAATTATTTCTGTTTTCAAAATTTATATAAGTATGGTTGGATCTGGAGTCTAAATATTTAGAATTTAAAGTTTTTTGAAATAAGGTTTTAATAGCAAACATAGTTTCCATATTTGTCATGTCACCAGTTAAACCAGCTATTTTGTCTGGTGATGATTTTGAAATTTTTTCTTTAATTTTTTTGTATGCGTCTTCCCAACTTATGTCCTCAAAATTTCCATTATTTTTTATAAGCGGTGTATCTAATCGTTGATTTTTTAATCCATCACATGCATATCTTGTTTTATCTGAAATCCATTCTTCGTTAATTTCTTCATTAATTCTTGGTAAAACCCTTTTTACTTCCCAGTCGTAAGTATCTACTCTAATGTTAGAACCAACAGCATCCATTACATCAATTGTTTCAGTCTTTTTAAGTTCCCAAGGTCTTGCCTCAAAAACATAAGGTTTAGAAGTTAAGGCACCTACTGGACATAAGTCTATTACATTTGCTGACATTTCAGACTCCATAGATTTCTCTAAATATGTGGTAATTTCCATATTTTCTCCACGTCCGATCGCACCTAATTCAGGTACTCCCGCTACTTCAGTAGCAAATCTAATACATCTAGTACAATGAATACATCGTGTCATTTGGGTTTTTATTAATGGACCCATATATTTTTCAGGGACATATCTTTTATTTTCTTTAAATCTTGATTTATCAATTCCATAAAACATGGATTGATCCTGTAAATCACACTCACCACCTTGATCACAAACAGGACAATCTAAAGGATGATTGGCCAGTAAAAACTCCATCACACCTTTTCTAGCTTTTTCAACTTTTTCTGTATTTGTTTTAATAACCATTCCCTCAGCTGCAGGCATTGCGCATGAAGCTATAGGTTTTGGTGACTTTTCCATTTCAACCAAACACATACGACAATTTCCAGCTATGGAAAGTTTTTCATGATAGCAAAATCTTGGTATTTCAGCTCCAGCTTGTTCACAAGCTTGGAGTACCGTTAGACCATCTTCAACTTCAATATCAATATCGTTTACTTTTAATTTAGGCATTTTCCTTTGCTAATAAATGTTGATCTACAAGGTATGGAATATTTTTTTGTTTTTTAACAACTGGATCAAATTTATTTCTTTCAAGTATTTCATCTTTAAAATGTCTGATTAATCCTTGAACTGGCCAAGATGAACCTTCGCCAAAAGCACAAATTGTATGTCCTTCTATTTGTTTGGTTACATCAAACAGCATATCTACTTCATCTGGAGTTGCCTCACCTGCTGCCATTCTTTCTAACATTCTCCACATCCATCCAGACCCTTCCCTGCATGGTGTACACTGACCACAACTTTCATGCTTATAAAATCTGGCTATTCTTGCCATACACTTAATAATATCTTGGTCATTATTGATCACAACAATTCCAGCTGTTCCTAGTCCTGTTTTATTTTCAACACATGCATCAAAATCCATTTTCATGTTATCACATATTTCTTTAGGTAACATTGGCATTGAAGAACCACCGGGTAT
Organism: uncultured Pelagibacteraceae bacterium; assembly: GCA_902518235.1. Taxonomy (GTDB): domain Bacteria; phylum Pseudomonadota; class Alphaproteobacteria; order Pelagibacterales; family Pelagibacteraceae; genus Pelagibacter. Next base: position 22,327 of record CABYFN010000005.1, read on the forward strand.
TACTGCTTTGAGATTATTCCATCCACCAACTACACCTCCAGCATGGTTTTCAATCAATTCTTTAAGTGGAACTCCCATTTCTTCCTCAACATTACATGGATTATTGACATTTCCGGAAATACAATAAATTTTTGTTCCCGTATTTTTAGGTCTACCAAGTGAACTAAACCATTTTGCACCTCTTCTTAAAATTGTAGGAACAGCTGCAACAGTTTCAACATTATTAATTATAGTAGGACATCCATATAAACCAATTAATGCAGGAAATGGTGGCTTTAATCTTGGTTGTCCTTTTTTTCCTTCCAGACTTTCAAGTAATGCCGTCTCCTCTCCACAAATGTATGCACCAGCACCATAATGAATATAAATATCTAAATCCCATCCTGAGTTTAATGCGTTTTTGCCAATTAAATTATTTTTGTATGCTTCATCAATAGCAGTTTGAAGTTTTTGCCCTTCATTAAAATATTCACCTCTAATATAAATATAACATTTATGGGCATTAACTGCATAAGAAGCGATTAAGCATCCTTCTATTAATTTGTGCGGTTCAAATCTTAATATATCTCTATCTTTACATGTTCCAGGTTCTGACTCATCAGCATTGATAACTAAATAATGTGGTCTAGACCCCACCTCTTTAGGTGCAAATGACCATTTTAGACCTGTTGGAAAACCAGCTCCACCACTGTCATTGTATAAATTTTGAAAAATTCTATCTTCGTCTTTAAGCATTTTTATTACCTAATAAAGTTTTACGATTATTAACTGGTTCTGCATTTATTCTTCCAGAATAAGATCCTGGTTTAGGAATTTTATTTTTGTATATCGTCTCAATTATTTCTTCAAGTTTTTTATCATTCAAATCTTCATAATAATCTTCATTAACTTGCATCATTGGAGCGTTAACACACGCGCCTAAACATTCAACTTCCATCCATGATATTTTTCCATCACTAGATAATACATTTTCTTTTTCAGATATTTTGTTTTTACAAACTTTTACTAAATCATATGCACCTCTAAGCATGCAAGGTGTTGTGGTACAAACTTGAAAAAAATATTTACCAACTGGTGACAGATTATACATTGAATAAAAAGTCGCCACTTCATAAACTTTTATATAAGGCATGTCTAAAAATTTAGCTATATATTTCATTGCTTGTAGTGGTATCCAATTATCATTTTGCCTTTGAGCAATATACAGCAATGCCATAACCGCACTCTGTTGTTTCCCATCGGGATAATTAGAAACTATTTTATTTGCAGCCTCCATACTTTTATTATTAAATTTAAAAGTTTCAGGCTGTTCTTTATGAATTTTTTTTATACTCATCTATCGACCTCTCCAAAAACAATGTCCATTGAACCTAAGACTGCAGGTACGTCAGCAAGCATATGTCCTTTTATTAAATAATCCATAGCTTGAAGATGGGTAAATCCAGGAGCTCTGATCTTACATTTATATGGTTTGCTTGATCCATCTGAAATTAGATAGACACCAAATTCTCCTTTAGGTGCCTCAACAGCTGTATATATTTCATCTTTCTCAACTCTATATCCCTCTGTAAACAACTTAAAATGATGGATTAAAGCCTCCATAGACTGTTTAAGTTCTTTCTTAGGTGGAGGAGAAATTTTTCCGTCTTCTGTTTTAACTGGCCCTTTTGGAATATTTTGTAAACATTGTTTAATAATTTTAACACTTTCTCTCATTTCTTCAATTCTGCAGAGATATCTATCATAACAATCCCCATTTTTTCCAATAGGAATTTTAAATTCCAAATCGTCATAACAATCGTAAGGTTGACTTCTTCTTAAATCCCAAGCCACACCAGAACCTCTTAACATTACTCCAGAAAAAGAATAATCTAATGCATCTTGTTTTGATACAATTCCAATATCTACATTTCTCTGTTTAAATATTCTGTTATCAGTAAGTAAAGTTTCTAAATCATCAATAATTTTTGGAAATTTCTCACAAAATTCATCGATGTCGCTATCAAGTCCAACAGGCAGATCTTTATGTACTCCGCCTGCTCTAAAGTAATTAGCATGCAACCTTGACCCGGATACTCTCTCATAAAATCCCATTAATTTTTCTCGTTCCTCAAATCCCCATAAAGTAGGTGTTAACGCTCCTACGTCCATTGCTTGAGTAGTTACATTTAATATGTGGCTTAATATTCTTCCTATTTCACAGAAAATTACTCTTATATATTTTGCTCTAGAAGGAACTTCAATTTTAAGAATTTTTTCTATAGCTAAAGCAAATGCATGTTCCTGGTTCATTGGTGCAACATAATCTAGACGATCAAAATATGGGACAGCCTGTATATATGTTTTGCTTTCTATTAGCTTCTCTGTGCCTCTATGTAATAAGCCAATATGAGGATCAGCTTTTTCAACAACCTCTCCATCTAATTGAAGTATTAATCTTAAAACTCCATGAGCTGCAGGGTGTTGTGGTCCAAAATTTAGGTTTAATGTTTTTTTTTCTTTTGCCATTAGCTTTTTTTGATTTCTTTAATGTATTTTGTTCCTTCCCATGGACTCTCATAATCAAAATTTCTGTAATTTTGTTCTAATTTTACAGGTTCATAGATCACTTTTTTTTGTTCTTCGCTATAACGAACTTCATTATGCCCTGTAAGAGGAAAATCTTTTCTTAAAGGATGCCCCTCAAAACCATAATCCGTTAAAATTCTTCTCAAATCAGGATGATTTTTGAAGTTTAACCCGTACATATCAAACACCTCTCTTTCCATCCAATTTGCTGCGGGGAATATCGAAGTTAATGATGCAATTACATCGTTTTCTTTGATTGAATAATCAATAATAATTCTTTGATTATATTCATGACTTAACAGGAGATAAACCATCTTAAATCTATTTTCATTTTCTGGGTAATCTACAGCTGTAATTTCGATTAACTGTCTAAATTTAGTTTCTTTATTAATTTTTAAAAAAGAAATAACATCGATCAATTCATCATGATCTATGTTTATATAAATGTTATCATGCTTTATGAATGAATTATTTACTTTAGACGTTAATTCAGAGTTTATAAACTTTTCCAAGTCCGGAAGATTTTTCATTATTATCTTTCTAAAGAACCTTTATTTCTAATTTTTTTCTGTAATTGTAAAATCCCGTAGAGTAATGCCTCAGCTGAAGGAGGACATCCAGGAACATATACATCAACAGGTACTACTCGATCACATCCTCTTACTACAGAATATGAATAATGATAGTAGCCCCCACCATTTGCGCAACTTCCCATAGATATTACATACCTAGGTTCAGGCATTTGGTCGTAAACTTTTCTTAATGCAGGAGCCATTTTGTTTGTTAGCGTTCCTGCTACTATCATCACATCTGATTGACGAGGTGATGCTCTTGGTGCTGCACCAAATCTTTCAAGATCATATCTTGGCATAGATGTTTGCATCATTTCAACAGCACAGCAAGCTAATCCAAATGTCATCCAATGTAATGATCCTGTTCTGGCCCAATTTACAAGATTGTCAAATGAAGTTGTAATAAAGCCATTATCGCTAAAATCTTGCGCTAATTGTTTAAACTCTTCTGGTATATCTTTTTTTTTATCTTCTAAATTTATCATCTTACTCCCAATCTAATGCTCCTTTTTTCCACTCATAAATGAATCCAACGGTTAAAATAAATAAAAACAACATCATTGAGAAGAAACCATATAAACCAATTTCACCAAGTGAAATCGCCCATGGGAATAGAAATGCAATTTCTAGATCAAATATTATAAATAATATTGCAACCAAATAGAACCTTACATCAAATTCCATTCTAGAATCATTGAAAGGTTCAAACCCACATTCATAAGCTGAAAGTTTTTCTGGATCAGGTTTACTTGGAGCAGCAATATAATTTATTGCAACAAAAGCGAGACTCAAGCCTAGAGCTATTATCAAAAATAATATTATCGGCAAATAATCTTTTAAAAATTCCGCAAGCATAGTAATTTTATAATTTTAAAAAGCTCTGAATAAGACAAATCTGAAAAGACTTATATTATATGTCAATTTTAATTGGTTTAAAGGTTTTAATTCAGGCATTATTACTTGATTTATATAAGTATTTTTGACTATAAAAATAGTGCAATTTAGTCACGTTATTTAGGCTTGATTCACTATGAATTTAAATTTATTGAGAATAATTATCAAGTTTGTGGCGGGAGTGAAGGGACTCGAACCCTCGGCCCCCTGCGTGACAGGCAGGTGCTCTAACCAACTGAGCTACACCCCCACAGGTGTAAATGGTGGGTAGTAAAGGACTCGAACCTTTGACCCCCTCGGTGTAAACGAGATGCTCTACCAACTGAGCTAACCACCCAAAATCAAGGTACTATTACATCAACGGATTAATAAAGTAAATTGTTTATTACTGAATACTGGCTTGAGATTTATCGTCTTTTTTACCCTCTGAAATTTTATCTACCTCGTTCCATTCCACGGGTTTTAATTCTTTTGTTAGAGCAATTTTTAATACCTCATCAGCAGTTTCAACTGGTATGATTTTAATATCTTCCCTAACTTTCTTTGGAATATCAACCAAATCTTTTTCATTTTCTTTAGGAATTAACACTTTTTTAACTCCTGCTCTATGAGCAGCTAATAATTTTTCCTTCAAACCACCAATTTGTAAAACTTGTCCTGTAATTGTTACTTCACCAGTCATTGCTATTTCTCTATTAACAGGAATATTTGTGATTGATGATACTATGGATGTAACCATTGCTATTCCAGCTGACGGTCCATCTTTGGGTGTCGCTCCCTCAGGTACGTGGATATGAAAATCTTTTTTTTCAAAGAAAGGTGGAATAATTCCATATTCTAAACTCTTAGATCTTACATATGATTTGGCAGCCTTTACAGATTCCTGCATAACATCACCAAGTTTTCCTGTTATTTGCATTCTACCTTTACCTGGCATATTAACAGTTTCGATTTTAAGAATTTCGCCGCCTACTTCAGTCCACGCTAGTCCTATAACTATTCCTGTTTTATCTTTATCTTCTACTTCACCAAATTTGAATTTTTTAATTCCTAAAAAGTCTGGAATATTTTTTTCATTTACTTGTACATTTTCAGCTTCACCGCTTACTACTTTTTTAACAACTTTTCTTGTTACTTTAGAAATTTCTCTTTCTAAATTTCTAACACCAGATTCTCTTGTGTAACTTCTAATGATCTCTTTTATTGTCCCATCTTCTAATTTTAATTCACCCTCTTTTACACCGTTCTCTTTGACTTGTTTAGGTAATAGGTACTTGTTAGCAATATTTATCTTCTCATCTTCTGTATATCCTGGAATTCTTATAACTTCCATTCTATCAAGAAGTGGAGGTAAAATATTTAATGTGTTAGCGGTTGTCACAAACATTACATCAGATAAATCGTAATCAACTTCTAAATAGTGATCATTGAAAGCCGTATTCTGTTCAGGGTCTAGTGCTTCTAATAAAGCTGAAGATGGATCTCCTCTATAATCATTTCCAATTTTATCAACTTCGTCCAATAAAAATAAAGGATTTTTAGTACCAGCTTTCTTCATCATCTGAATAATTTTTCCTGGTAAAGATCCAATATATGTTCTTCTATGACCTCTTATTTCAGCTTCGTCTCTTACACCTCCTAATGACATTCTGATAAATTGTCTATTAGTTGCTTTAGCTATTGATTTTCCAAGCGATGTTTTTCCAACTCCTGGGGGTCCAACTAAACACAAAATTGGTCCTTTAATCTTTTCCATTCTTTTTTGAACGGCTAAGAATTCAATAATTCTCTCTTTAACTTTCTCTAAACCAAAATGATCTTCATCTAATATTTTTAAACCTTTATTTAAATCAATATCCACATCATTTTTTTTAAACCACGGAAGATCTATCATCCAATCTAAATAATTTCTAACAACAGTTGCTTCTGCGGACATAGGGCTCATATTTTTTAATTTCTTTAGCTCCGACATGCATTTCTTTTCAACTTCTTTTGGCATTTTAGCTTTTTGAATTGATTTTTTTAAGTTAGTTGTCTCATCTTTACCGTCTTCAATTTCACCCAATTCCTTTTGGATAGCCTTTAATTGTTCATTTAAATAATATTCCCTTTGGGTCTTTTCCATTTGAGTTTTAACTCTTCCTCTAATTCTTTTCTCTACTCCAATAATACTTGTTTCACTTTCCATCATCTTAATTGCTGCATTTAATCTTTTCTTAACATCCAATGTTTCGAATATTTGTTGCTTCTCAGATATTGATGCATTCAGGTTTGAAACAATATTATCAACAATTTTAGATGGATCCTTTAATTGTTTAATGTTGCTAATAGTTTCTGATGAAATTTTTTTATTAACCGATGTTAATTTTTCTAATCTTCTCACAGCTGTGAGTGCTAGAGGTAGTAAATCCTCATCTTTGTTTAAAATATCTTTTTGATGTTCATAAGCACACGTAATAAATTTTTCATCATCTTTAAAATCAACAATTTTTACTCTTTTAATTCCTTCAACTAAAACTTTAACTGTACCGTCTGGGAGTTTTAAAAGTTGTAGTATGTTGCTTTCACATCCATAAGAAAATACATCATTTTTTTTTGGATCGTCAACTTCAGAATTTTTTTGTGTAACTAGTATAATCTTTTTGTCACTTTTCATTACTTCATTTAATGCAGTAATAGATTTATCTCTTCCGACAAATAGAGGAATTACCATACTTGGAAAAACTACTATGTCTCTTAAAGGCAATAAGGGCTGTGTTAATTTAACTTCCATACCTATAAATATGGATATTATATTTTATAATGCAATAGGAAACTTTTGTTTATTAACTCTTATTAAGCCGCAGAAGTCTTTTCTGTTTTTGATTTGTTCTTCGTATGAACAATAATTGGCTGAGAGGTGCCCTTGGTTACTCCACCATCAATAATAACTTCTTCAATGTTATCCTGTCCAGGAAGATCAAACATAGTTTTAAGTAATAAATTTTCTAATATTGATCTCAATCCTCTAGCACCAGTTTTCTTGCTTATTGCTTTATTAGCAATATCTTTAATAGCCTGATCTTTAAATGTTAATTTTACACCCTCTAATCTAAATAGCTCTTGATATTGTTTTATCAAAGAATTTTTTGGCTCTTGTAAAATTTTAACTAAAGATTTCTCATCTAAGTCTTCTAGTGTAGCTGTAATTGGTAATCGACCAATAAATTCAGGGATTAGACCATATCTCAATAAATCTTCTGGCTCCAAATTTTTCATCCATTCACCAGTTTTTTTGTCCTCTAAAGTTTTTACTTCTGCTCCAAATCCAATAGAAGACCCTTTGTCTCTTTGAGAAATTATTTTATCAAGGCCAGCAAAAGCTCCTCCACAAATAAATAAAATATTAGTTGTGTCGACTTGTAAAAATTCTTGTTGAGGATGTTTTCTTCCTCCTTGGGGAGGAACACTTGCCACTGTGCCTTCCATAATTTTTAATAAGGCTTGTTGAACCCCTTCTCCAGATACATCTCTTGTGATAGATGGGTTTTCAGACTTTCTACTAATTTTATCAACTTCATCTATATAAACAATTCCTCTTTGAGCTTTTTCAACATTATAATCTGCTGCTTGTAATAATTTAAGAATTATATTCTCAACGTCTTCACCAACATATCCTGCTTCAGTTAATGTTGTTGCATCAGCCATAGTAAAAGGTACATCAAGTATTCTTGCAAGAGTTTGAGCTAATAATGTTTTTCCACAACCCGTAGGACCTACCAGCATAATATTCGATTTTGACAGTTCAACAGTTTTGCTTGTTTTATTTTCGTAATTCAGTCTTTTGTAATGATTATGAACTGCAACTGATAAAACTTTTTTTGCGTGGGATTGTCCAATCACATAATCATCAAGAACTTTACATATTTCTTTTGGTAAAGGTAAGCCATCTTGATGTTTTACAAAATTATCTTTGCTTTCTTCTTTTATGATATCCATACAAAGTTCCACACATTCATCACAAATGAATACGGTTGGTCCTGCAATTAACTTCCTAACTTCGTGCTGGCTCTTGCCACAAAAAGAACAGTAAAGAATATTTTTATTGTTGCTCATAAATTTTTTTTCGAATCAATTTTTATACTTTAATACATATGATGCAAAGTAATCAAGTAGAGGTTGTGGACAAACTATATATTGTGACCTATTCTCTTTTTTCTACCACTTTATCTATAAGACCGAAACTTTTTGCATTATCAGGAGTCATAAAGTTATCTCTCTCTAATGCTGATTTAATTTCATCAACTGATTTTCCAGTATGTTTTGAGTAAATTTCATTTAATCTTTTCTTTAAAGATAAAACTTCATTAGCATGAATTTCAATATCTGTCGCTTGTCCTTGAAAACCAGCAGAAGGTTGATGAACCATTATTCTAGAATTTGGCAATGAAAATCTTTTTCCTTTAGCGCCAGCTGCAAGTAAAAATGAACCCATGCTTGCCGCTTGACCTATGCACAAAGTACTTATTTCTGGTTTGATGTATTGCATTGTATCATAAATACCAAGTCCAGCTGTTACAAGTCCACCAGGACTATTTATATATAAAGAAATTTCTTTCTTAGGATCTTCTGATTCTAAAAATAATAATTGTGCAGTAACTAATGATGCAACCGCATCATTTATGGGACCAACTACAAATACAATTCTCTCTTTTAAGAGTCTAGAATAAATGTCATATGCCCTTTCTCCTCTACTTGATTGTTCGACAACCATAGGGACAAGAGTGTTTAATTGTTCTGGAATTTTAATAGACATAATCGATTCGATTATTCTTATACAACTTGTGATTACTTTTTGCTAACCTTTTTTACTTTTTTTGGTTTTGATGCTGGAGATTTAGTTTTTTTAGTTTCTTTCGATTTTGTTTTTACCTCTTTTTTTTTAGGATCTATTTTTTTCTTATTTTTTTCATCAACATCTTTTTTAGAAAGTTTAGCTTGCTCTTTAATGTTGTTTTCGTTTTCTTGTTTTAGAATTTTCTCAGCTTCTTCTTTGGTAATTTCTTTTTTAGTAGTTTTTGCTTTTTTCTTAATTTCTTCGATTATTTTTTCTTCGTAAATTTGTCCTCTTAAACTATCTATGGCTGCTGGATTTTGTTCATAATAATCTTTAACAATCTTCTCTTGACCTGGCATCATTCTAAATTGTTTTTGTATTTCCACATTAATTTCTTCCTGGGACACATTAATTTTATTTTCCTCACCAAAAGCGTTTAAGATTAATCCAGTTTTAATTCTTTTTTTAGCTTGCTCCTCTAATGATTTTTGGTTCTTTTTAACTTCATCTTCCTTCATTCCCTGAGATAATATTTTGACTTCCTGTTCAATTAAATTACCAGGTAATTGGTCTAATTTTTCTTTCTCTATTTGCTCAAGAATACTTTTTTTTGTAATCATGGCTAATGAATTTTTATATTCATCATTAATTTGTTTTGAAATAAGTTCTTTTAAATTTGCTAAATCTTTTGCACCCATATTTTTAGCAAAATCATCATTAATTTTTACTTCTTCTGGAATTCTTACTGCTGTAACCTTGCATTCAAACACAGCACTTTTATTAACAAGTTCTTTTTCAGGAAAATTTTCAGGCAGATTTACTTCTACATTTTTTGTATCACCTGATTTAACGCCTTCTAATTGTTTATCAAAACCTTTTATAAATAAATCTTTTCCAAGAACTAATTGGGTATTTTTACCTTCGTTACCCTTAAATTCTTTGCCGTCAATAGTCCCTTTATAATTAAAAATTACAAGATCATTAATTTTTGAGGTATAATTTGTTTCTGCATCCTTGAAATTATTCTGATTTTTTGCAATTTCATTAATTCTTTTATCTGTTTCTTTTGGATCAATTTTTACAACATACTCATCTACTTTAATTGAGCTTAATCCTTTTGCAGAAACCTCTGGCAGTTCGGTAACAGAAATGATGTATTCTAAATCTTTGCCTTCACCAAAAGACTTTAAATCTATTTTTGGTTGTCCGGCTGGTTTGATTTTATTTTCTTCTAGAGCTTTTGTTGTTGTATCTTTTAGCAATTTATCAATTACTTCGCCGTAAACAGCTTTACCAAATTGTCTTTTTAATATTTCGGTAGGCACTTTTCCGGGTCTGAAACCTTTTATGACAACATCTTTTCTTATTTCTTCATATTTCTCATCCATAAAGCCTGAGATTGTTTTTTTATCTATGAATACTTTAAGATCTTTTTCTAAACCTTTTTTATTTTCTATTGTTACTTTCATAATCTACTTATGGTAGGCGAGAAAGGACTCGAACCTTCACAGCTTGCACTATTGGTTCCTAAGACCAACGCGTCTACCAATTCCGCCACTCGCCCAAAATTATGCTGTTTTATATAGTATTGATCTAATTTGTCCAATCAGAATAATAGTGTAAAAGGATATAAATATATAAAAAAATGATAGTTTCACCCTGTATAAGCATTTGCAAAATGGATCCTGTAACCGGATATTGTTATGGCTGTGGAAGAAATAATGATGAAAAGAAGATTTGGAAAGACCAGAATACCAAAGATGAATGGAAAAAACAAAATTTAGAAGATATTCAAATGAGAATGCAAGGATGGCAGCTAGAAAGTTTCAAAGAATCGTATGAACATAAAAAAAATAATGGAATGTCATTATTAAAAAAAGAAGCAACTATATGACTCAGACTAGATTAGTAGTAATAATATATATAATTGGAATTCTTATCGGAGCATTTTTTTTTGATTTATGGGGTGCTGAAACGAGTGCTATCAAAAGTTTAGCAGCGATGTTTTGGACAGCATTATTACTTATAGCTATTGTATTTGCTGACAAAAAAAAAGAATAATTAATCTTTTTGTATCAGTTCACTTATAAATAAATCTCCATTACCTTCATCAACAGCTTTTTTATAAAAAGATTTTTTTACATCTGCTAATTTTTCTGCATTACCTAAATCTTTCAGCATTTCATGAATATAAGTAAGATCTTTTAAAGTGTTAGAAGTCGAAAATTTAAATCCAGTATAATCGTCCTTAAGTACATTATCAAAAATTCTATTTAAAGCTGTTGAGTTTCCAGATCCTAATTTTGCAACAGCAAAAAGTTTTTCTAGATCAATATCTAATTTTTTTGCACTCTTAATGAATTCTATAACATTAGTTGCAGTACCAAGTGACAAGAAATTATTTAGTAACTTTGACTTAGCTCCCTTACCCACTTCTCCAAAATGAAAATAATCTTTACAAAAAGCTTTTAAATAAACTTCAGATTTTTTAAAATTTTCCTCCGATGCTCCAACAATACCTCCACAAACACCTTCTTCTGCTTGTACGGGACCTCCCATTACGGGGCATTCAATGTAGTTAATTTTTTGTTTTGAAAAAATCTGTTCCATCTGAATAGATCCATTTTGGTTATGTGTTGTAACATCAATAATTAATGTATTGTCTTTTAGTAAAGTTGAGACTTTTTCAGCAATACTAAGAGCGATTGGAGTATTAGTAACACAAAGAAATAATGCATCTAAATTTTTTTCACACAATTCATTGTAAGATTTTACCTCAATAGCACCATCGCTTACAATCTTATCTATTGGTGCTCTTTTTTTATTTGCAATGACAAATAGGTTATTTCCATTTATTAAAATATTTTTGGCTATCCCATAACCCATATAGCCAACACCAATAAAACCAACATTCATAATTTAAGTTAATTATAGTATAAGACATAGAGATTAAAAATTAATAATTATGACTAATGATTTTGAAAAACTTGAAAATTTGATAGTGAGCTGCAAAAAATGCCCTAGGTTGGTGAGTTTTAGAAAAAAAATAGCTAAAGAAAAAAGAAAACAATACATAAATGAAAAATATTGGGGAAAACCAATAACAGGGTTTGGTGACCCAAAAGCTAGGATTTTATTTGTTGGTTTGGCGCCTGCTGCACACGGGGGAAATAGAACTGGAAGAGTTTTTACAGGAGATAGATCGTCTGATTTTTTATATGAATGTCTATACAAGGCAAATTTATCTAACCAACCAAATTCAGACCACAGAAATGATGGACTTAAATTAAAAGATATATTTATTACTACTGCTTTAAAATGTGTTCCACCTGGAGACAAACCAACAAAAAAAGAGCTAAACACTTGCTTTAAATTTTTTAATAATGAAATTGAATACTTAAAAAATTTAAAGATTGTTGTTGCACTTGGGAAAATTGCTTTTGATGCTTGTATAGAATTTTACAAAAAACATTACAAAATTGATTCAAATGTCAAATTTGGGCATAGTAAATTCTTTAAGCTTCCAAATAATATTTTATTGGTAGGTTCTTATCACCCAAGTCCAAGAAACGTAAATACAGGTAGAATTAATGCAAATAAAATGACTAACTTATTTATTAAAGTAAAAAAAACTATTTAATTAATAGTTCTTTAAGTTTTTCAGGCATTTTGATTGGTTTACCCTCTTTATTGATTGTAGCCAAATGAACATCTGCAGTTAAAATTAAATTATCTTTTATAAAAATGTCTTGCTTCATTTTAATTGATACATTCTTTACTTCTACAATTTCAGAAAAAATATCAAGTTTATCTTCTAACCTTGAAGGTTTTATAAAGTTTAAATTACAAGATTTAACAATTATATATATTCCATAATTTTCTCTCAGTTTAGAATTTGTAAAATTTACAGATGCTATAGCATCAGTTCTAGCACGCTCTATAAATTTTAGATAATTTGCGTAATAAACTACTCCACCAGCATCTGTATCCTCATAGTATACATTAAAACTTGATTTAAATTTTTTCATAAAAATAATAATATCAAAGTGAAAATATTTTTTATACTAATGATTAATACAATATGAAAATTTATATAATTTGGTTAATTGGTGTTATATTATGGAATTTCGGATATCCAGAAGCCACTCCAATTCTTGATGTTTTGGCTGCAATAATACTGTCTTTATTAAGTTTTGGTTTAAAAAAGTATCTTAATTAAAATTTTACTCAGAGGAAAAAAAAATATTTTGGTAATAACTAACTGCGGTTAGTTTTGAATTATCGGTATCTGCCATAATTGCAATTCCTGAAAGCTCTTCAACGTCTAAATCATGAAATTTTTTAAAATCTTCCTTTACATTAGCTTTTACTGTGACCCATTCATTTAAATTTGACTTTGTTGAAGCCAGAACGCTATCGATGGATTTCTTTGTATAAGGGCTGGGCCATGTTTCTCCTACATTTGAATTGCTTGAAAAAACATAGTTAATAGCTCTATTTGATAGTGGGGTTGCACCAGTTTTTTTGATTACAAAAACTCTAGCAGCAAAATCATGTCCTTTTTTTGTATTCTCTTTTATGCCTTTAAGATCTTTTTCAATCTTCCAAGTAATATTTATAAAAGGGGTTTTGTCTAAATTAATTTTTATTTCTTTGCCTACTCCTGATGCTGCATTTTCTGCTACTGCTTTTAAATAATTTCCTTTCTCATTATTTCCAATAGAATACGCTGTTTTTGCATCAGCTCCTCTTACTTTTCTGACATCTAATGAATTTAATTCCTCCTCAGTGAAATTAAAAACCATTAGTTCTTCAGCAGTAACCGACGTTACAAGTAAAAAATAAATTACTATTATTTTGATAAATTTTTTAACCACGGATCTCATATAATAAAATATAACAATTTATCAACTATAATTTAAAATTTACTTCTAAGGTAACAGAACAATTTTTGGTGATGAACAACTTCCATCATGAATTTGTTTGAAGGCTTCTGCACCTTTCTTTAACTCTCTATACTCAATCCAGTCTAATTCACCAATTTTCTTATCTGCTAGAATTTTGATGGTGTTTTCAAAGTCTTTATTAGTATAACAATAAGTTCCAATAAAGGTGACTTCTTGTAAAGTTGCTTTTCTAAAATTGAACTGCCCAGCTGGTTGAGTTAACCCAATATGTATTATGGTACCACCAGGTTTAATAACCGAGATCGATTGTTGTCTTGAAACTTCTAAGCCTACTGTATCAAATACAATATCAAAACTGTCATTTTGTATTTCTTTGTCTGATGGATGAACAAATTTTCCCTCGAAATATTTTGAACATTTTGTTAGTCTCAAATTATTTGGATCAGACATAACAATATCTGTATTTCCTTTAATTTTAGATAATGTTAAAGAGCACAATAATCCAATTGCTCCAGCACCTTGAACTAAAGTTCTACATTCAGATAAAGGTTTCGTAAGTGAACTTTCTCCCATTAAGACAGCATGCAAAGCAACTGCTGTTGGTTCTGCTATAGCTGCTTCATTAAGATTTAGATGATCTGGAACCTCATAAATATTTTGATTAGGTGAAGAGACTAATTCAGCAAATACTCCCTGTCTCTCGTATGGTCTGTTCATACCTAAAAGAACTCTGTGTGGACACAAATGCTCTCTTCCACTTGTGCAATATTCACACTTTCCGCAAGTAATTAATGGATTCAAAACAGCATTTTTTCCCTGGAATTTACCATTTTGAATTACACCACTCACTTCATGACCAATTATTAGTGGAGCAATTCTTCTCTCATCTTTACCGTGATATGCATGCATATCTGACCCACATATGCCAGATGCTTGAACCTTTAATATGCTCTCTCCACTTGTCTCAACTGGATCTTTTTCATCTCTATAGATCAGTTCTTCAACGCCTGTGTAAACTAATGCCTTCATAATTATTTTTCATTTAGAAGATAATATATAAAGAACGAAACGACAAATCCTATAATCCAAGAAAACGACTTTATATCTGAAAAATTAATGTTCCAAAGCAACGAGAATGAGAAAATAAAGCCTATAAGAAGTGAATACAACGCTTTATAGTTCCAGCCACTAGCGTACATGTACTCATTTTCCTCTCTTAAGAAAAATAGATCTTTGTGATTTACCTTCTCTTTTTTCACTAAGTAGTAATCTGCAATTATAATACCAAAGATAGGGCCAAAAAAAGCTGCTAAGCTATCAATAATATTTATTATACCTATTTGACTTAAAAAAGAGGGCCACAAACCTCCAGCAATAAAACCAATTAATAAAATTAATAATCCAGAAGTTTTAAGATCTAAATTATTAGGAATAAAATTTATTATACTATTTTGTGTAGGCACGTAATTAGAAATTAAATTAGTAGATAGAGATGAGAAAATTATAAAAATTAGAACAAAAACAGTCAGGCCAGTGTTGTCTAGTTTTCCAATAATATCCATTGGTTTAGTGAGTATTTGGTCAACAACAATAAGCTTTTGATTTAAAACTACATCAACTCCAACAACTATAGTTGTTGCTAAAAAAGAAAACAAAATCATATTTAGAAAAAGATTTAGATTTCCCAATTTTAGATCTTTTTCTGTTTTGACATATCTAGAAAAATCTCCAAAATTTAATAACACAATGGAGAAGTAGGAGAAGATTGTACCCGTTAAAACTACAAAAGGTAAAATGTTAGATCTTGAAAAAAAATTTCCGTCTGTTGTATTTGATTTAAGAGACTGAAAAATTTGTGTGTGATTTTCAGAAGTTAAAATTAAAAAAAAAATAAATAAACCTAAATAAACGAAAATGGCTGAAAACTGTAAAAATCTTTGATTAAACCTTTGTCCATTTGTAAATAAAAAATATTGAATAACAAAAGTTAATATTAATGAAACCCAGTCGATAATATTTAACCCTAGAAAAAAAGCTAAAAATACTTGACCATCTAGAATTTGACTATCTAGGTTATAGTAAATAAAAATTCTAATTAGATAAGTAATTGATTTTGATATGAAAAATGTTTGGACACCAAACATAAAAACACCAACAACAGATCTTAAAAGACTTAAAAATTTGGCTCCATTTAAGCCCATAGACATTCTAAGCATAACCGGAAAAGGTAATCCGTGCTTCTGTGATGGTTTGCCAATCAATGAAATAAAAAAATAAATCAATATAGAGGCGGCTAATGAAGAAGTTAAGACAAGTACCGTACTAAGATTATAAATTAAATACAAAGAGGCTATTAACGCAAAACCCGCAATGGTTTGTATACTATTAGCCCAAAAGCAAAATAAATCGATTGATGTCCATGTTTTATTGCTTGGGTTTACAGTGGCTAATTCAAAATTTTTTAATTCTATATTCTGACTCACTAATGTAACCTTAAACTAAAATTTTTATATGTCTATAATTGTGATATCCATAATTTTGTAATTCCATGAATTTTCTAAAAAACAATATTGGCTATGTTTCTATGTTTGTGGCGGTGATAGGCTTTGGGTCGGGTCCACCATTTGTGAAATTAGCATTACAGGAATTTTATGTGATGGACTTAATGGCGGTACGATTCTCTTTAGCATTTAGTTTGATGTTAATTTTTGCTTTGATCATGAGAGCAGATTTAAAAATTAAAAAAATCGGATTTACTCCTTTCTTAATGGGTTTATTAAACCCTTTTCTAGTTACATTAAGCTTTCATATTGGTCTTCTGCTAACTTCACCGGTAAATGGAGTTGCTTTAATTAGCACTTTGCCAATATGGCAACCATTTGTTGCAAGACTTTTTTTAAAAGAAAAAATTGAAATAAAAGTAATTATTGGAGCCTTTATAACAATTATTGGAACTTTAATTTTACTTACAAGTCAAACAAAGTCAGGACAAGGAAATTATATTGGTGATTTAATAATTTTTTTAGGAATGATTTGTGTTTCTGTAAACGAAGTTTTGGGAAGAAGATTTATGCAAACTAAAGTTGATCAATTGGGGGTTAACACTTATCAATATTTTATTGGTGCTATACTTTCTTTATTAGTTCTTTTTATAATTTGGCCAAATTCAAGTTTTGAATATCAAAATTATCTAAATTTTTCACCTCCAGTTTTAGCAGCTATAACTTTATCTTGTATAACATTTGGAGCATATTTATTTTATAATTTTGCTCTTAGAAGAGTTCCAGTGGGTAGAATTAGTTTGATGTATCCATTAACAGGTCCTATTGGCGCTACAATGTCTTGGTTAATAATCGACTCTCCGATTTCAACAAAGGTTTTTATATCCCTAGCAATAATTTTAATTGGAACTATTATACCTCAAATAAATAAGCCTAGCTAAGGTGATGGGTACATTACCCCAGGCAACCATAATGCTATTTTTGGAAATATTATAATTAATACTAAACCAATTACTTGGATAACCATGAATTGCATCATGCCAAGATAAATATCTTTTAAATCCCACTCTGGAACTACACCTTTTAAGAAATAAGCAGATAATGCGACAGGAGGTGAGAGCCAGGCGGTTTGGAGATTAACGGCCACTAATATTGCAAACCATGTAAGATTAAATCCTAACTCTATTACTAAAGGTAATACAATTGGCAATACTATTAAAACTATTGGTACCCACTCTAAAGGCCATCCTAATAAAAAAATAGCAGCCATTATAATTGCTAATATTACATATCTATTTACCTCTAAATTTAAAAGGAAATCAGTTAACAGAGATGGAGTTCCTAATTTTGAGAATACTGCTCCAAAAAAGTTCGATGCAGCAACTAAAAACATTATTAAAGCTGTGATCTCTAAAGTTTTTAAAAGAGCATCTTTCAAACCTGGCAGAGTTAATTTTTTATATGCTAGTGCAAGTAAGATGGCACCAAACGCTCCCATACCAGCTCCTTCGGTTGGAGTAGCAAGACCAAATAGAATACTCCCTAGTGCAAAAAAAACTAAACCTGCAGGGGGAATTAATCCCATAATAAATTCATACCAAACCTTAGCCATATTAGTTGGTTGTTCGTTTGCTGGTAAAACAGGTCCAAGTTTTGGATTAAGATAACATCTTAATGTTGTATAAGCAGCATATAAGCATGCTAATAGAATTCCTGGCATTATAGCAGCAGCAAATAAATCTGTAACAGGAATTTCTAAAACAGGTCCCATTACAACTAACATAATACTTGGAGGAATTAAAATTCCAAGAGTTCCACCAGCACAGATTAAACCAGCAGATAGCCTAGTATCATAACCAGTTCTAATCATAGTTTTACCTGCCATAATCCCTAAGATTGTAACTGATGCACCAACAATTCCAGTTGCAGCTGCAAAAATTGTTGAGACAAACATTACTGCATAAAACAAAGCTCCTCTTGTCTTAGAAAGCATTAATTGAACTGCATTAAACAATCTTTCCATTAGACCTGCTTGTTCCATTAAAATTCCCATAAAAATAAAGAGTGGCACGGCGGCGAGTGTGTTCTCCGTCATAATCATATTGAACTGAAGGGTCATTAAGTAAAATACTAATTTTCCAAAACCCCAATATCCAAAAACAAGGCCTAAAAATATTAAAGTAAATGAAATTGGAAACCCAACGAAGATTGCAAATAGCATGCAACCAATCATTATTGCTCCTATAATTTCTGGACTAAAGAAATCCATTATGGCCATCTACCCTTAACAAAAGCATAATAAGTTTTTAAAATTTCGGATACACCTTGTACTAAAAGTAAAAATGCGCCAATTGGCATACAACTTTTTAAAGGCCACATAATTGGCATCCATGTTGTATCCATTGCTCTTTGAATTCTTACTTTGCCACCTAAACATTCTTCTAAATTGGATCTTCCACAAATTGAGGTATAAGCATAATCAAAACTTACAAAGAAAAATACGAGAAACCCTGGTATAAAAAATATTAAATATAAAAATAAATCTACTCTTGCCTGATTTTTTACTGACCAATTTCGATAAAGGAAATCAGCTCTAATATGAATTCCTTTTGATAATGTATATGCAGCTCCAAGCATAAATAAAGCACCTGCCAACATTCTACTTATGTCGAATGACCATAGAGTTGGTCTATTAAAAAAATGCCTTCCAATTACCTCATGGATCATTGCATAAATCAGAAAAATAGTTAACCAGGCAAATATCTTGCCTGTAATCAGCATTTTTGAGTCTATAAATTCTATTGTTTTTGCCATCCAAGGAGTCATATCCTCTGGCATTTTTAAACTTGTTCTTCTTTCGGCTATAAGCTCATCTGTGATATCTAGATTTTCTTTAACCTTTGGTTCTGAGTCTTTATCAACCATTTAACAAGTATATTTATTTAAATTAAATTTGTAAAAAAAACGGGGATTTTTAACAATCCCCGTTTTTATATTTACTTACTGTTGTGATGCGAATGCAGTTCCAATTGATGCATCAGATGTTTCCATTTGTGCAATAAAAGGTACTACAATTTTAGCATGTGCAGTCATGTGCTCATAAACTTCTTTAAAGAAAGCATTTGATGCAGCATTCTTTTTAAGAGTTGCTTGAGCAGCGTTCATGTACTCTGTGAAATAATCAGCTGGTGTATCCCAAAGTTTTACACCGTGATTTTCAGTAAGGTCAATTAACGCTTTCCCATTTTCTACAGCTCTATTAGTGATGTTTCTTGTGATCATCGCTTCAGATGCAACTTCCATTGCATATTTTTGATGGTCAGTTAAAGAATTGTAAACATCTCCATTAATATAGATATCACCATTAACTACGTTTTGGTGTAATCCTTGTAGATAGTAGTTTTTAAGAACTTTTTGAAAACCAAAAACTGAGTCTGGTTTTGGACAACACCATTCAGCAGCATCAATAGTTCCTTTTTCAAGTGCTGGTAATATATCACCACCTGATAAAGATACTGATGCAATACCGATATCTTTGTATGTTTGTCCTGGAATTCCTGGAGGAGTTCTGAATCTGTATTTTCTGAAATCATCCATGTTTTTAATTGGCTCTTTGAACCAACCTAATGCTTCAGGTCCTGATGATGCCATCACGAAACCTTTAACATTCATTCCCATTTCGCTCCATAATTGGTCGTATAATTCTTTACCACCATTATCGAAATACCATGCTAACCAAGATTTAGTACTTAAACCAATTCCTCCACCTGCAACTGGCGATCCAAATAGCATCGCTGCTGGGTGATAGTTTGACCAGTAGTGAGTCCACGCTGCACCACCATCTACTAGACCTTTGTCAACGGCTTCTAGTGTTTCTTTCATACCAACAACTTCACCTTTAGAAAGAAGTTCAAATTTTAACTCTCCACGAGTTAATTTTGTTACTCTGTCAGTCCACATTTTTACGATTTGTCCATCGTATGATGTTTTAGGAAAAGTAAGTTGGATTTTTAATGTTTTAGCAGAAGCAGATCCAATTACTGAAACTGCAAATACTAAAGCTAAAATCATTGAAGTGATTTTTTTCATTATTTATCCCTCTCTTTATTGTTATTAAGTCTTAATAATTGAGTAAGTAAAACTCATTGGTCGTCAAATGTAAAATGATTAATTGCTACACTCTTATTAAATACAACTTAAGGTTTAATAGTGGCTATTTGTTACCCTTAGGGTCAAAAGGATAGTCCCAAGCATCTCCACCTATTTTTTTAGATATACCTGAATAATCTGTTTCGCTATCACCCCCCTCACAAAATTCATTAAATATATCTAAGGCATGTTTTCCTAATGGTGTTGATGCATTTACTGATTTTGCAGCATCATTAGCTAGTTTAAGATCTTTTGTCATCATTGCAGCTGAAAAACCAGGGCGATATTTATTATTTGATGGAACACCATCAGTTAAATTAGGTAAAGGAGTATAAGTTGATAATGCCCAATTATTTCCTGATGCATTCTTCATGATTTCGTGAACTTTTTTTAAATCCATCTTAAGTCTTTTTGCCAACATTAAAGCTTCTGATGCTGCTATCATTGAAATTCCTAAAGACATATTATTACAAATCTTTACTCCAACTCCACTTCCTTGTGGTCCTGCATGTAAAATTTTTTGTCCCATAATATCCATTAATGGTCTGGCTAAATTTACAGCCTCATCATCCCCACCAACTAAAAAATTTAATTTTCCAACTCTTGCTCCCATAACACCTCCAGTAACAGGTGCATCAATCATTTTAATTCCTCTGTTTTTTGATTCCTTGCCAAGTAATAATGAAGTTTCAATATCAATTGTTGAACAATCAATTATTAAAGCATTCTTTGAAATTTTATCTATTATGCCTTTATCTCCTAAAAACAGTGATTTTACATGTTTACCTTCAGGCAACATCGAGATTACAAAATTTGCCCCTTCAAGCACCTCGTCTAATGAGTCAACAACATCTAAATTAGCTTCTTTTGCTTTTTGAATCATTTCTGGTGAGACATCGTAGGCTTTAACTTTTTTGCCAGCCTTAACTAATTGGTCAGCCATTGGGTTACCCATGTTACCTACACCAATAAATGCTATT
>CABYFN010000006.1 GCA_902518235.1 uncultured Pelagibacteraceae bacterium
ATCCTCTCCTCTTTTTTTGTGAAACCCCAAGTTTGAAAAGCAGTTTTTGCAGCTGATACTGCATCATCAACGTCTTCTTTTCCACCCAGTGAAATAACCGCACAACTTTTCTCCGTAGCTGGATTTATTACTTGAATATCTTTAGAATTTTTTGGTTCTACCCATTTACCATTAATGTAAAAATTTCTTTTTTCTAACATATATTAAGCTATCTGTTCTTTAGGCTTTTGCAAACAAATTTGTTAATTCATAAACAATTGTTGCGGCTGCTAAAGAAGTTACTTCTGCATGATCGTATGCAGGTGCTACCTCAACTACGTCTGCTGAAACTAAGTTTAAGCCTGACAATCCTCTTATTACATTTACTATTTCTCTAGTTGTCATACCTGCTATCTCAGGTGTACCAGTTCCAGGAGCAAAAGCTGGATCTAAGACATCAATGTCTATCGACAAATATAAGGCATTGTCTCCTACTCTGTTTCTAATTCTCTCTACTATTTTATCTATACCTTCTGTTTGAAATTCATCACAATGAATTATTTTAAAACCAAAGCTTTCATCATTTTTAATATCTTCCCTGCTATAGAGTGGACCTCTAATTCCAACATGCATTGATGCATCATCTAAAAATAAATTTTCCTCTCTAGCTCTCCTAAATGGTGTACCGTGTGTGTAAGGTGCTCCAAAATAAGTATCCCAAGTATCTAGGTGAGCATCAAAATGGACTAATGAAACTGGACCTTTATTCTTTTTATTAATTGCTCTAAGCAATGGAACAGCTATTGTATGATCGCCACCAAGACTAATAATCCCTCCTACTTTATTTAAAAGATCTGTAGCACCAACTTCTATTTGTTTTATAGCTTCATCAATATTAAATGGATTACAGGCAATATCTCCTGCATCAGCAACTTGTTGCACTTTAAACGGTTCAACATCGTAACTTGGGTGATAATTTGTTCTCAAATGCCTTGATGCTTGCCTTATACCTTGAGGTCCAAATCGTGCTCCAGGTCTGTAACTAGTTCCAGAGTCAAAAGGAACTCCTACAATTGCTACATCACAACTTTCAACATCTCTTAATTCAGGCAATCTAGCGAAAGTTGATGGTCCCGCATATCTTGGTACTTTTGTTCCACTTACTGGTTGGATTGGTTTTTTATTTTTATCTTTCAATTTTTAGAGCTATTTTTATGAATAAATTCAGCTGCTTTTTTAAAATCATTGATATTTTTTTGATACATGGAAAGCTCTTTATTTGAATTTGAAGAAACTAGAATTATTACTAAAGCAATTATAATAGCTGCAGCATAATAAAATGGCATTTTTTTCTTCCAAGATATTAGAATTTTTGTTGCGTTGTCTACTTGTTTTTTTGTTGGTCTATTTGCCATAATATTAGTTTACCAGAGGTTTACCAGTTTTCAATGTATGTTTA
Source organism: uncultured Pelagibacteraceae bacterium (assembly GCA_902518235.1). GTDB lineage: Bacteria > Pseudomonadota > Alphaproteobacteria > Pelagibacterales > Pelagibacteraceae > Pelagibacter. Next base: position 1,439 of record CABYFN010000006.1, read on the forward strand.
ATTCTTTCTTGAGTTTTTTCTGTCTCAATTAGCTTCATAAATGCATCTAACTCTAATTTATACAAATCATCCTCTGATAAAGTTTTTTCTAAAGTAGTATCTCCACCACTTAAAACTTTTGCTAGCTCTTTTCCAACTTCCATACCATGATCAAGAATAATTTTTTCATTGTATAATTTTTCTAACATTTTTACCATTTTGTCATAAACACTTTTTCCAGAAAGTTTAAATGTACATTCATCTGGAGGAGAAAAATCTTTATTATTTAGAATTATCTCTTTAGAAACCTGTAATAAACTATTTCTACTCATTATTTTTTTATCCTCTGGTCTTAAATATTTTAATGGTTCAGCTTCAATTGGTGATGTTGCAGTTTTAGCATATCCAATAATATCAAAAACTTTTAAGGGAGCATAATCAGGATCATTTTTAGCTTCTTCAGTTTGAGACCATCTCCAAAGCATTTCTTTACATCCTCCGCCTGCTGGAATTAATCCAACCATAGTCTCCACTAAGCCAACTACAATATTGGTATGGGATGCAACAAAATTACTTTGACATAAAACCTCAAAACCACCACCCAATGCCAATCCTGATGGCGCTGATACAACTGGATATTTAGAATATTTTAAATGTTTACAGGTCTCTTGAAAATATTTAACAAACTTTTCAATAGATTTAAAATCTCCTTTGTCTGCAAAATTCATTGTGTAAGACAAATTTACGCCTGCTGAAAATTGCATTGCCTCATTTATTATTATTAAAGGTTTGTCTGTTGCATTTTTTAAGCTATCCATTGAGTCATAATCTAAAGCATTAGCCTTAGTTGTGAATTCAACAATATTGAAATCATCAAATCTATAGATCTCAGCAGAGTTATTTTTATCTAATTTAGTTGCTTTAGGTTTTATTTTTCCTAAAGTTTCTAAATCAGTATATTGTTGTCTTTCACCATAAAAGTTTTCGTCTTTACTTTGAGATAAGTTTTCAAGAAACTTATTGTTTTCAAATGTATCTATTCTTTCAAAAAAATCCTTAACCCCGATTTCTTTTAACATTTCAAAAGGTCCCTTGGACCAGTTAAACCCTAGTCTCATTGCTTCGTCGATATCATTAAATTTATCTGTAATGCCTGGGACTAAAGATGAAGCATATTTAATAATTTTTGAAATTACAGACCAAGCGTATTCACCATATTTATCTTTTCTGTTTATAAGACCAACAATATCCATTTTTTCTGATCCTAAATTGAACTTTTTAGACAACGAATATTCACCTGTTTCTAAGTTTATACCCTCTAGAATTTTTTTATTATCGAACTTATTCATTCTGTAGAAACCACCCTTACCTTTTCTCCCAGTGTACCCAGTTTCTATAAGTTTTTTAACTAATGGTATTTCTTTCGCTACAACTTGAAAGTCATCAGTTTCTGGAAGTTCTTTTATAAAACTTTTTAAAACATCAGCCATCAAATCAATTCCAATTAAATCATAGAGTCCAAAAACACCAGTTTTTGGTATTCCCATTGGCCTTCCAAAAACAGCATCAGCTTCTTCAATAGTTAATTTCATTTTAATAGCTTCAGTCATAGCCACTTGCATAGCGTAGACACCAATTCTATTTCCTAAAAATCCTGGAGTATCATTACAAATTAATGCTCCTTTTCCTAAATCTTTTTCACAAAAACTTTTAAGTGAGTTTATTTGATCTAAATCATTATTTTCATTTTTTACAATTTCTAACAAATCCATATATCTAACTGGATTAAAGAAGTGAGTTATACAAAAATCTTTTTTTTCATCATCTGAAAGTTTCTCTGAAAGAACTTTAATTGGAATAGAAGATGTATTTGAAGAAACTATTGAACCTTTTTTTCTTTCTTTAAAAATTTTTTCGTAAATATTATGTTTAATATCAATTCTCTCAACAACAGCTTCAACTATCCAGTCTGCTTCACCGACTTCATTAAAATTATCATTTATATTTCCAACATTAATATTATTTATTTTTGACTTATCTACTAATAAAGGAGGTCTAGACTTTAAAATTCTTTCTCTAGCTTTTTCAGAAATTTCAGTGGTTAAGTCTAACAGTGTTACTGGAACATTTGCATTACATAATTGAGCAGCTATTCCACTACCCATTGTACCTGATCCTATGACTACTACTTTATTAATTTTCATAATGAGAATAAAAGTTTATAATGAATATCTTATTCAAGAGCAACTTAAAGGCATCAAATATTATATTATTATTATTTAATTATTTTTGTAATTGATGGAATTATTGCCACTGCAAGAGCGATTTTGAATAATTCACTTGGTAAAAAAGGATATAGACCACCAGCTAAAGCCTTTTCATAACCGATAACTGAGCCCAAATAACCCACCCCAACAATAAAAATAATAGAGGTTGCTAGCAAAAGAGAAAATAAACTTTTGATATAAGAGTCGTTAAAATTTCTTTCTGCTAAATAACCCACAATACCCGCTGCAATGGTCATTCCATAAAGATAGCCAGCTGTAGGACCTGTTAAATAGAGTAATCCACCACCTTTTGCAAAAACTGGAAGCCCAATAGCTCCTTCGAAGAGATATAATAAGAGTGTAAAAAACGCTAACTTTGACCCAAATGTCATTCCAATTATAAAAACTGCAAAAGTTTGCATCGTCATTGGAACTGGCCAGAATGGAACTTGAACTTTTGACGAAAAAGCTAAGATAAGTGTACCTATTAACATCAAAGAAATATTTTGAAAATAAATATTTATTCTAAAATCAGATAATAAATTTTTAATCAATGTAGAATTATTTTTCATCCTAGAAGGTATTAAAACATACTTAAATGCAAATTTAAAATAATAAATATAAAACTTTAATTAATCTGATCTTTTTGTAATTCTTTTAGTGGTATGTGGCATCTGATGGAGTTTCCACTGTTGGTTATTTGCCATGGTGGTACCTCATTTTTACAAATATCACCTAATATTCTTGAACATCTGCCTTGAAAACTACATCCTTTTTGAGGTGGCTTTTCTTCTACAATATCTTCAGCAACTAATTTTGGTTTGATATCTGGATCTGGCTCCAACACTGCTCCTAATAAAACCTCTGTATAAGGATGTGATGGAAATTGATAAACATCTTTTGATGGTCCCACTTCACACAATCTTCCTTGATAAAGAACAGCAACTCTATCACTTATAGCTCTTACGACAGCTAAATCATGTGAAACAAATATATATGTTGTTCCAAAATCTTCTTTAAGTTGTTGTAACAAATTTAATACGGCCGCCTGAACTGATACATCCAACGCAGATGTTACCTCATCACATAATATTATATCTGGTTTAGCTGCAAAAGCTCTTGCAACTGCAACTCTCTGTTTTTCACCACCAGATAATTGTCTAGGGTACCTAGACATATAAAATTCTCCAAGTCTTACTTTTTGCAATAGGTCTATAATATTTTTTTTTAATTCTTCACCCTTTAAACCAAAATATAACTTTAATGGTTGTGCTATTATTTCTTCAACAGTATGGTTTGGGTTTAAAGACTCATCTGGATTTTGAAAAATTAATTGAATAATTCTTAAATCATTGGGATCTCTCTCTTTAAGGTCAGACGATAAATTTCTATTTTGATCAAATTTTATTATTCCACCTTTGGTTCTGAGCAACCCAGCAATAGATTTTAGAATTGTAGACTTACCACTACCTGACTCTCCAACAAGAGCTATGGTTTCACCTTTATTAATATTAATATTAATATCTTTAACAGTTGGGTTGTCGTCAGAAATTCTATTTAATACTTGATCTAAAAGTTTTTGCTTAGCGTAACTTATTGAAACTTCTGAAAGGTTTAATATTTCTTTATCCTGTGTACTCGTCTTAATTTCATTTAGAGTTTGATTAACCTGACTGTCATTCATTAAACTCTTATGATTGAAACATCTAACACTAGTGTTTAACTCCTCTAAGTACTCAAGTTGAGGAGAGTTATTTTTACATTTTTCTTCTGAAAAATCACACCTATCAAAGAAACTGCAGCCCCTATGAATTGTACCAGGTTGAGGTTGGCTACCAGGCATTGATTGTGGAAGTCCTGCTAGTGATAATTTTGGAATAGATTTGAGCAAACCATAGGTATACGGATGAATTGGTTTTTTAAGAATATCTCTTGAAGGCCCTTCTAATACTATTTCACCGGAGTACATTACGATAATACGATCACTTACTTGAGCTATTGCTCCTAGGTCATGGCTTACATAAACCATTGATGTTCCTGTATCTTTAGCAATGAAATTAAGCAATTCTAAAACATGAGCTTGTGTTGTGACGTCTAAGCCAGTAGTAGGCTCATCTAAAAGAAGCAAATCAGGAGTTCCTGCTAATGCCATTGCAACAGCAACTCTTTGTTGTTGTCCTCCTGAAAGTTCATGAGGATATCGAAGAGCAATTGTTTCTGGTGAAGGAAGTCTCACTTTATTTAACAATTCAGAAATTTTTTTTTCTCTTTCTTCCTCTTTTAAATCAGAATGCAACTGTAATGCCTCATCAATTTGATAACCTATTTTTAAATTTGGTGTCAATGCCTGTCCAGCATTTTGTGGTATCATCGCAATTTTTCTACCTCTGATTTTTTCCAAATCTCTATTTTTCATTTTTAAGAGATTTGAGGAATTGAATTCACATTCTCCACCAATTGTATAGAGACCATGCTTAACATACCCCATCATAGCTAGTGCTAGAGTACTTTTTCCAGATCCAGACTCTCCAACAATACCAACGGTTTCACCTTTTTTAATATTTGTGCTTATGTTTCTTAGTATTAAAATCTCTTCACCTTTTTTACTTTTAAATCCAATGGATAAATTTTTTACATTTTGAATTATTTCAGTCATTTTTAAACTGGAGCTTTTGTTGATCTATCTATACCTAATGCTTTAGCAAAAGCATCGGCTGTCAAATTGATACCAATTATTAAGCTGCTTAAACCAACTATTGGAGCTATCACTGACCAATAAGCAAAAGACATTAGACCTCTGGCGTTTGATATCATCAATCCCCAATCTGGAGTTGGGGGACTAACACCAAAACCGAGAAATGACAAAGAACTAAAGCCAAGTAGCATCCATGACCATCTCATTGCTCCTTCCACTAAAATTGCATCTCTTACATTTGGAATTATCTCATTCCATATAATTGAAAAATTACTGTGACCCCTTGCTCTAGCGGATACAATAAAGTCTTTTGCAATAACATCATGAGTTGCAGCTCTTGCTACTCTTACAATTCCTTTACCATAAAAGAAACCCAAAGCCGGTATTAGCACTTCAGTTGATGTACCCAACAACGACACAATTAACAACATTGCTAATATCCACGGTATAGATAAAAATGCATCAACAATTCTCATCACTATATCGTCTGTTTTTCCACCAACTAGTCCACAAAAAATTCCTAATAGACCTCCCCAAAGTAATGCTATCAAAGATCCAAAGAAGGTAATTGTTAAAGCTGTTCTTCCACCTAAAATTGTTCTAGTAAAAACATCTCTTCCAAGATCATCAGTCCCAAACCAATACTCAGCAGAAGGAGCCTGTAGCATTAAAGTTGGGTTTATTGCTTTAAAATCATATGGCGCAACATAAGGACTAATAAATGCAAGAATTACGTGGAAAATCAATATACTTAAACCTATAAATCCTGATGGTCTTGAGGCCATTGTAATTATTATTTCAGAAACTTTTGCGAAATTACTTTTCTTTTCTTCCTGATAAATATTATCTAATTTCATATTATTTTCTTATCTGTAACGTCTTTAATCTTGGATTGAGCATCAATGTCATGAGATCCGCCAATAAATTTATACTAACATATATAGATGCAAGAATTATTGCTAATGCTTGAACTGTAGGTAAATCTCTATTTGAAATAGACTCAATAACTAACCTTCCAAGACCAGGATAGTTAAATACAACCTCAGTTACAACAACACCACCTAAAAGCCATGCAATTGTTAAAGCTACAACATTAATAGCGGGTAACAACGCATTTGGTAAAACATGTTTAAAAACCATTTTCCAATACGGAACACCTTTTAAAATTGCCATTTGGACATATTCGCTTGCCATAACTTGAATGACGCTTGATCTCACCATCCTAGCCATATGCGCTGTCATAATCATTGCAATAGCAATTACTGGTAAAATAATATTTGGTAATAGTTCTAATAATGAAACATCAGTTGGAACAATTACAATTCCTGGTAACCACTCTAACCATATTGCGATTATTAATATTAATAAAGTAGCACTGATAAACTCTGGAATGGTCATGGCAAATATAGTTACTGTTGAAATTGCAACGTCAGGTAATTTATCTCTCCAAAGAGCAGTTACAATTCCAAGTATTAAAGCAATTGGTATACCAATAAAAATAGCAGCTGAAGCTAGAACTAATGAATTTTTAATACGTGGCCCTAGAACCTCTTTAATCGGCATTTCTCCACTCAATGAATAACCAAAGTCTCCTTGAATAGCATTTACTGCCCAGGATACATATCTCTCATATGCAGGAACATTCAAACCTAATCTTCTATAACAAGCTTCTAATTGTTCTCCAAATGCTTGTCTTTCAAGATATGTTGTGCAAGCATCCCCAGGTAAAATTTCTGTTCCAACAAATGTAATTAAAGATACGATAAATAAAGTTATTAGACCTAATAGAATTCTCTTTATAATTAAAAAAAGCATAAGAATACTTAAATTTTAAATTATTTATTTAGAAATGAAAGAGGTTTTACAGGCCTACTTAAAGGCCTGTAAAACAAAATTATTATTGAACGCTAACTGTGTGCCATCTAATTGAAAAATACTCAACTTCATCGAGATTTTTCACTTTAGAAGATGTGACAACCAGTCTAGATACATGGTAAGGAATCATTGTTCCAGATTCTTCCCATAATGTTTTCTGGGCATTGATATATGCTGCTTTTCTTTTACTAAATTTTAACTCTCCTCTAGCTTCAGCTAAATTTTTGTCAAAAGAAGCACTTTTATAGAAAGACTCATTCCATTTTGCTCCGCTATGATAAGCTTCGTGCAAAATACTGTCTGCAGGTCTCTCATTCCAACGCGTCATTGCTACAGCCTTTTTCATCCAAGTTTCATTCCAATAACTTTTTGAAGGTGTCATTTGGATATCTGCTCTAATGTTAGCTTTTGCGAATTGTTGTTGTAAAACCTCAGCAATGGTTGGCCATGTTGGTTCTTTTGTAGAAACGTGAATTGTCATATCAATTCCATCTGGATAGCCTGCCTCAGCAAGTAATTTTTTTGCAGTTTGTGGTTGAGGCGGACACTTCTTCTTCATTCTATATTGGTCTGAAGGTGCTACAGGAGTATCACAAGATACCGTTGCTGCTCCAGCCATAACTAGATCAACTAATTCTTGTCTATCTACAGCTATTCTAACTGCCTTTCTTACTCTCACGTCATCAAAAGGCGCAACGTCAGTTCTCATTACCATACCTCTCCAGTTTCCTGTAGGAATAACTGATACGTTAAACTTTGAATTGCCATCAAATATTTTTTTCTGATTGAATGGAACATATCTATTCATATCTATTTGACCTGTAAGCAAAGCTTGAATTCTTGCTTGACCATCTGGGATAGCTATCACATGTACTTCAGCAAGTTTAGGTGCCCCTTCCCAATAATCTGGGTTTGCTTTAAGAATTGTTGTACCTTCAGCATCAAATTTTTCTACTATAAAAGGTCCAGTTCCAATACCTGTTTTTCCAATAGTATCACCTGATCCACTAGGAATCATTCTTAGTCTGTAATCAGTTAATAAAAGTGGAAAATCTGCAAAAGATGTATTCAACTTCATTTTAACTGTGTGTGAGTCTACAACTTCAATATCCGTTACTGCACTCATACTTTTCTTAGCAGGTGAACCAATTTCAGGATCTTTAACTCTCATCAAAGAATATTTGACATCCTCTGCATCAAACTCAGATCCATCATGGAATTTAACACCTTTTCTTAAGTTAAAAGTCCATTCTGTTGCATCAGCATTTCCTGACCAGTCAGTTGCAAGCTCAGGAGATGTAACCCCTTTAAGATCTTTTCTTACAAGACGGTTCTGTGTCATTATTACTACCTGAAACAGTCGTCCCTTAGTAATTGCGTCTAAATTTGTATCTTTTCCAAAACCAACATCATGAGATAATTTAAATACGCCGCTTGATGCATTGGCAAAAGAAAATGTTACAAATAGTGATACCAATGAAATTGATATCAATTTAAAAATGTTTTTCATAATTTCCTCTCTTTAAAAAAATAAAAGGTAACAATTAGCAACTTATATAGCAACAGTGAAAATGGTTCTTTTTTATTTGTTTTATTGATGTATTTTGATTATTTAGAAAAAAAATAATGAAAGATTTAATTAATAAATATAGGTTTACAGTAAAGCCTGTTAATCTTGAAAATTCTAACTCTTTGGAGCTTGCAAGGTCAATTCAAGTTCATCCATTGACCTACCAAGAGCTACCCTATGATCCTGAGTATTCTAATTATGCTGGAAGATTAACACTTGAAAAATTATCTAATGTAAGTCCCGAGGAAATGTATTGGAAAGGACGACAAGAAATAATATTTAGACATACTGGTGAACATCCATTTGAAATATCTGGCCCAGATTCATTGAAGTTATTACAAAAAATATTCCCAAGAGATGTATCAAAAATATCAAAAGGTAGATGTTCTTATCAGTTCGCTTGCTATCACGATGGAGGAATGATTACAGATGGTATTCTATTAAAAATTGAAGAAGATAAATATTGGTTTGCTCAAGCAGATGGAGATCTTTTTTCTTGGTATAAAGCTCACTCAAAAGAAATGGATGTTGAAATCAAAGATCCTGATGTATGGGTAAGTCAAATTCAAGGCCCACTTTCAATGAAGCTACTTGAAAATATAGCTGAAGGTTTTTCAGAAAATGATTGGAAGTACTTTGATTGGAAAGAATTACAAATCTTAGATCAAAAAGTAATTATAAGCCGAAGTGGTTTCACAAACGAACTTGGTTGGGAAATTTATTTTCGACCTGAAAATGAAACTGAAAAGATTGGAGATTATATTCTTGAGGAAGGAAAAAAGTTAGGTATGATTTTAGTTGCTACTCCAGGATTTAGATGTAGACGAATTGAGGCAGGTTTACTTTCTGCAGGGCAAGATTTTTCAAAAAAAACTGATCCATTTTCAGTTGGCCTTGGACGTTTTATAAATTTTGATAAAGAAGATTTTATTGGAAAAGAGGCTTTAATGATATCAGACAAAACATGTAAGACTTGGGGAATTAGAGTAGCAGATGGAACTGCAATCAAAGGAGAAAGTATTAAAATTAATGAAAAAAATATTGGCAAAATAACTTCAAGTACTTGGTCACCCTATCAAATTTGTGGTGTTGGTATCGTTCACCTTGATAATAATGAAAATGGTCCTGGAGATGTTGTCGATGTTAAATGTACTGATGGAAAAGTTCACAAAGGTGAAATCTGCAAATTACCAATGTACGATACAGAAGGAGAAATTGTAAGAGGTATAAATAGGAACATTCCTAAAGAACCAAATCCTTGGCCTGGCATTAAAACCAAAAATTAAAAACTTGAGTTAGTGAAGGGTAAAAAACAAATAATAACAGTTGGAGGTGGGGGTTTTACTCATAATGAAGATAGAGACTTAGATCAATTTTTTGTTGATAAATTGAGCAAAGAAAATTGCTCTATTGGATTTTTACCAACCGCTAGTAATGACGACGAAAAAAAAACTAAACTATTTTATAAAAGGTTTGAAAATACTAGCCTAAAAGTTTCCCATTTTGATCTTGTATCTAGCATTAAGGGTTTTGAAAGATGGCTTTCAAACTTAGATGCTGTTTATATTGGTGGGGGAAATACAAAATTCATGCTCGAATTATGGAAAAAAAATAATTTGATTGAGCTTTTCAATGAAATTTATAATTCAGGTATAATTCTATCTGGTGTTAGCGCTGGTGCAGCATGTTGGTTTGATTATTTTCTGACAGACTCAGATGGGCCTGGCTTCAAACCATTACGTGGCATAGGGCTTATATCTGGAAGTTTTACCCCACATTATTCAGATGCAAAAAGAGCAGATAAATATAGACAAAATATAAAAAATAAAAATTTACCAAATGGTGTAGCTGTAGATGATGGAGTTGCAGTACTTTTTATTGACGGAAAACCAACAGAGGTTTATTCTTCCAGAGAAAGTCATAATGCTTATTTTGTTGATCAAAATAAACAACTTAATTTAAAAGAATATATTAAAATTAATAATGAGTGATAATATTTTACCAAGTCAAAAAATTTTTAGCATTAAAGATGCAAGGGAACTGTCACGAAAACGTCTACCTAAATTAGTTTTTGATTTTATTGATGGTGCATCAGGAGATGAAAAATTAGCAGAAATAAATAGCAGAGCATTAGATCAAATTAGACTTGAACCTAAAGTTTTAAGAAATGTTGAAAAAAGATCTCTTAAAAAAAAAGTATTGGGTTATGAATTTGATTTTCCATTTGGTTTTGCGCCAATGGGAATGACTAATTTATCATGGCCTGGCGCAGACTCTATGTTAGCAGCAGAAAGTGCAAGAAATAATATACCTACTTGTGTTTCTATGGCTTCTACAACAACTTTAGAAAAAATGTACGAACTTTCAGAAGGTCACTCATGGATGCAGCTATATATATTTCAGGATGAAAATTTTGTCATGGAACTTTTAGATAGAGCTAAGAATACAGGATACGAAGTTGCGATATTAACTGTGGATGTTCCAGTACTATCCAGACGAACTAGAGATGATAAAAATGGTTTCTCCTACCCTTTCAAGATTGGTCCAAAACAATTTTTTGATTTTGCAACTCACCCTACTTGGTCTCTTTCAACTTTACTCAGTGGTATTCCTAAACCAATGAATTATGTTACATCTAAAAGTGGAGATGGTATTTTTAAAAGAAAAGAAAGTAGAGGCTCTACAGATTGGGATACACTTAAAAGAGTAAGAGATAAATGGAAGGGTAAACTTATAATTAAAGGAGTAATGTCTCCTGATGATGCAAAACAAATAAAAGAAGCTGGTGCAGATGCAATTCAAGTTTCAAATCATGGTGGTAGACAATTAGATAGTGCTACAGCAGCAATAAATATGCTTCCATTAATAAGAAAGTCAGTGGGAAGTGATTTCCCTCTAATTTTTGATAGTGGAATAAGAAGTGGAAGTGATATTGTAAGAGCGCTTGCATTTGGTGCTGATTATGCAATGATTGGTAGGCCCGTGATGTACGCAATGGGAGCTGATGGTAAAAAAGGATTAAGGAGAATTGTGGAAATAATCAAGGAAGAAGCCAGCACAACACTTGGGTTAGTAGGATTAAACGATATTAATGATGTTACTTCTAATATAGTAATAGATAGTACTGTAAATAAGGTAAATTACTAAATGAGTGAAAATAAAATTAGAGGTGGAGCAGTACTTGCGAGAGCTCTAAAAGATAAAGGAATTAGCAAAGTTTTTACGCTTTCAGGAGGTTTTTGTAACCCAGCAATTGAAGGTTTTGCTGAATGCCAAATTGAAGTTATTAATACTCCTCATGAACAAATTGCAGGTCACTTAGCGGATGGTAATACAAGAATTACTCGTAAACCATCAGTATGTTTAGTTGGACCCGAAGGATTTACAAATGCTGTCCCTTCAATGATGGAGGCTTGGGGCGAAAGAAGTCCAATTATTTATATTACCGGATCTAGCAGTCTTAAAAGGCAAGGCTCAGGTGGTTTTAAAGAAATTGATGATGTTTCAATTGCAGCCCCTTTAACCAAATATAGCGCGAGTATTACTGATGGAACTAGAATAAGAGAATTTGTAGATAAAGCATATCATATTGCAACTAATGGGTATCCTGGAGCCGTACATCTTAGTCTTCCAGTTGATATAATGTTTTCATCTTTTGCTGAGGAAGTTGGATTAGAAGAAAGACCATATTCCCAAAAAGCAAAACCTTTAGCCAAAGCTTGGCCAGATCCAAATTCACTTTCGGAAATATTAGAGCTTGCTTGTAATTCAAAAAAACCAGTTATTATTGGTGGACACGGTGTTTGGTGGTCACATTCTGAAAAAAATCTTGAGGCAGCTGGTAATAATTTAAATATTCCAATTTTTAATGTTCCTTATCATCAAAAATTATTAGGGGAAGAAGCTAACGCTTATATGGGTTTGGCTGATATACATCAATACCCTCCTTCAGAATTTGCATTACATAATTCAGATCTAGTTCTTGTGGTTGGAGCACGATTAGATAATCAATTGAATTTTGGAAATCCACCTTTTATACCAGAATCAACAAAATTAATTTGTGTGAATGGTTCACATGAAGAATTAGAACTTAATAGAGCTGCAGATTTTAGTTTACTAAGTGACCCTGGTGTTTTTTTAGATACATTATCCAACTTAAAAAAAAATAATAAATGGTCTTTGGATAAAAAGTGGTTTGAAGAGAATAAAAAAAAGAAGAAAGAATGGGTTGATAAATCATTAAAAGATTTAGAAATTGAAGCTGAGGCATCTAAAAAAAATGGAGGAAAAATTCACCCTTTACAACTTTCATTGGATGTTCAAGATGCAATGGGTGAAAATGATTGGCTTGTTATCGATGGAGGAAACACTCATTTTTGGTCAGAGATTGCAATTAACATCGCGGGTGCTAAAGGAAAAAAATTAAAAGGAATATTGCATCCTGGAACTTTTAGCATGTTAGGTGTTGGAGTTTCATTCGCTTTATCTGCTAAAAACCACAGTCCAGACTCAAATGTAGTTCTGATTAGTGGAGATGGTGCGTTTTTATCAGGAGGTATGTCTATTGAAAGTGTATTTTACGAAAAAAAACCTATTACTGTTGTAATTGATAATAACGGGGGTCTTGCTTCAATTGGCCAACAACAAGAAAGATTATTTAAAAGTGGAAAAAGTGTAGGAACTGATTTTCGTGATATACCATTTCATAAGATATTTGAGGGTTTTGGAGGACATGGAGAATTAGTTAATAAAAGAGAAGAGCTAGGTCCTGCACTTAAAAGAGCTATGGAAAGTGGAAAACCAGCATGTGTAAATGTTAAAGCAAAACCTGTATTAAGCCCAATAGTCTCCGCAGTTGCAAGTAAAAGAGAAAAATCATCAATAGAATAATTGTGGCAACTTTCTCTTCTCATTTATTAGATGCAACAAATGGCTCGCACGCTGCAAATGTTGATGTAATTATTTATCAAGTTTATGAAAGTGGAGAAAAAAAAGTTTTCTGTGAAACTAAATCTGATGAAGGTGGTCGAATACTTCAAGAATTTGAATTAAGTAAAGACGACTGCAAGTGTGACTATGAAATGGTTTGCAAAACTGGTAATTATTTTTCAGAAAAAAAAATAGTTTCAGAAATTAACATTAAATTTAAAATGGAAGATCAAAATAAAAAATATCATATCCCAATTATAATTTCTAAAAATAGCTATACAGTTTGGTGGTCTAAATAAAATGAGTAAAGAAAATTTAATTCCCCAAAAAAATATAAAATTAAATATGTCTAGACGTATCAGGCGAACTCCATTTACAAATAAAGTAGAGGAATGCGGTGTGTCAGATTTTACTGTTGTAAATCACATGCTACTACCGAAAGGTTTTAAAAATACTGTAGAAGAAGACTACTGGCATTTAAGAGAACAGGTTCAAGTATGGGATGTGTCTTGTCAAAGACAAGTACAAATCACAGGTCCAGATGCTGAAAAACTTGTACAAAAAATGACACCCCGATCCATAAAAAAAATGGAAACAGGTAAATGTTTTTACATTCCAATAATTGATGAAACAGCTGGTATGATTAACGATCCAGTTTTATTAAAACTAGATGACGATATGTTTTGGATTTCTATTGCGGACTCAGATATTTTACTTTGGGCAAAAGGTATTGCTTTAGGATCAAAATTAAATGTAGAAATTATCGAACCAGATGTCTATCCACTGGCTATTCAGGGTCCCAAATCTGAAGATCTTTTAATTTCAATTTTTGGTGAGGATATAAAGAAATTAAAATTTTTTAATTTTAAAGTATTTGATTTTTTAGGAACTAAACAAATTATTGCTAGATCAGGATATAGCAAACAAGATGGCTTTGAAATATATTTTAAAGGATTTGAAACGCACTTTAATGAAATAGAGCTTGGAGAAAAACTTTGGGATACTGTGTGGGAGAATGGACAAAAATTTAATATTTCTCCAGGATGCCCAAATTTAATTGATAGAATTGAGGCTGGTTTAATGTCCTATGGAAATGATTTTACAAGAGAAAATAATCCATTGGAGTGTAATCTTGAAAAATATTGCAAACAGGAAGATGATCATGATTTTATAGGTAAAGAAGCTTTAAGAAAGATCCAATCTGATGGAATAGTTCAAAAAATGAGAGGAATATTGTTTGATGGAGACCCATGTAAGCCAACGGGGGTGCCCCTTCCAGTATATTCAAAAGATAATACAAAAATTGGCCAAATTGCTTCTGGAATTTATTCTCCAAGATTTAAAAAGAATATAGGTCTTTCTATGATTTTGAAAGATTACTGGGAAATTGGAAACGAAGTTTTTGTAAATACTTTCAATGGAAAAAACAGAAAAGGCATTATAACTTCTTTACCATTTCCAGATTAACCTTATATTTATCATTATGTTTAAACCTGTTATTGCCGGCTTCTCAAGATCACCTTTTACGATGGCAAGAAAAGGTGCACTCATTGATACAAAGCCAGTAAATCTATTGGCTGAAGTAATTAAAAATTTAGTCTCTAAATCTAATGTAAAAAAAGAAGATATTGAGGATATTGTTGTAGGTTGCGCATTCCAAACTGGAGAGCAGTCATTTAATATTGGAAAGTTAACAACATTTTTAACTAATATGGATGTCAAAACGTCAGGTATGACAGTTGACAGATGGTGCGGTTCTTCAATGGAGGCTATTCATATAGCTGCAGGTAAAATTTCATTAGGTGCAGGAAAAGTATTTATTTGTGGAGGTGTTGAAAGTATGACCAGAGTAAATACAGGGTTTGATCCAATACCTTATCCTGAAAATAAAAATGATAATCCTCATGTATACTTTTCAATGGGAACTACTGCTGAAAATGTTGCTAAAAAATATAATATCTCAAGAAGTGAACAACAGGAATTTGCAATCTCAAGTCATCAAAAAGCGCATGAAGCTCAAACAAAAGGAAATTTTAAAAATGAAATAGTATCTATTGGAGATTGTGATACAGATGGAAATATTAGACCTGGTAGCACAATGGAAAAATTAGATGGATTAAAACTTGCATTTGATGAAAATGGCACTGTTACAGCAGCAACTTCTTCACCTTTAACCGATGGGGCAGCTGCAACATTAATTTGTGAAGAAAGTTATGCAAAGGAAAATAATTTAAATATCTTGGGAAGAATTGTGTCTACGGCAGTACAAGGTTGTGACCCTGACTATATGGGATTAGGTCCAATTGGAGCATCAAGGAAAGCTTTAGAAAGAGCTAATTTGTCAGCAGATAAAATTGATATTGTTGAATTAAATGAGGCTTTCGCTTCACAATCTTTAGCATGCATTAAAGATTTAGGTATAGACAAAGATAAAGTTAATCTAGATGGCGGAGCACTTGCTCTTGGTCACCCTCTTGGAGCAACCGGTGCAAGAATTACAGGTAAAGCTGCTGAATTACTTCAGAGAGAAAATAAAAAGTATGCTTTATCTACTCAATGTATTGGTTTGGGAATGGGAATTGCTACAATAATCGAGTCTGTAAACTAAACTATCTATTTATTCCTCTTAATCTCTCAGATCTTCTTCTTAAAAGCTCAGCTGTAAGTAAAATTAATATTGATAAAATAATTAAACATGTTGCTACAGCTAAAATTGTAGGACTGAGTTGTTCTCTAAGACCAGTCCACATTTGGACTGGTATTGTAGTATTATCTAAACCAGCTAAGAATAATACAACCACTACTTCATCGAAAGATGTTACAAATGCAAATAAACCACCAGAAATAACACCAGGTAGAATTAATGGTAAAGTGATTTTCATAAAAGTATTGAAAGGATTGCTGCCCAAACTAGATGCAGCTCTAGTTATACTATGATCAAACCCTGATAGTGTTGCGGTAACTGTGATTACCACAAATGGAGTTCCTAAAATAATATGGGCTAAAATTATACCTAAGTGTGTTGCGGCTAAACCTGCTTTTGCCATAAAAAAGAAAATTGCAACACCTGAAATAATTAAGGGAACTATCATGGGAGAAATTAAAATCGCCATTATCAAACCTTTATAGGGCATATGTCTGCTGCTCAAACCTAAGGCAGCTAATGTACCAAGTATAATTGAACCAATGGTTGCAAATATTGCAATTATAAAACTATTTTTTGCAGCTAAGCCCCAAGGATTTTTTGTTCCATAGACCATATCTTTGTACCATCTCGTAGAAAATGCGTCTGGATCAAGTCTCTTCATTCCATCTGTAAAAACTAAAAATTCTTCTGCATTAAATGATAATGGAAAAATTACAAACAATGGTGCAATTAAAAAGAAAAATACACATCCACAAACAAAAAGATAAAAATAATGCCAGATCCTATAATGAGGTTCAGTATATTTTGGTAAAGCCATAATTATCCTAATTTGATATTATCAACTCCCACAAGTTTGTTATAAATCCAATAAATAACCAACACTCCAGTCAACAACATTAATCCCATTGCAGAAGCAAAACTCCAATCTAAAGTACTTTTCATATGATAGGCTATCTGATTACTTATAAGCGTTCCAGAGGCGCCTCCCACCAGAGCCGGAGTTATGTAATAACCAATTGCAAGTATAAATACTAATAAACAGCCCGCTCCAATTCCAGGTATTGTAAGTGGGAAATATATTTTAAAAAAAGCAACTCCAGGAGTTGCGCCTAAAGATTTTCCAGCTCTCATTAAACTTGGAGAGATTGTTTTCATTACACTATACAAAGGTAGCACCATAAATGGTAAAAGTATTTGTGTCATTGCAACATAAGTCCCAGTTTTATTGTACATCATCTCTGGCCTATTATCGTTTGTCACTAAACCAATCCAAACAAAAAAATCATTAACTAATCCTTGCTGCTGCAATAAAATCATCCAACTGGCAGTTCTTACAAGCAATGAGGTCCAAAATGGAAGCAGCACACAAATCATGAGCAAGTTACTATACTTCATTGGAAGAGTTGCTAATAAATGTGCAATTGGATAAGCCATTAAAAAACAAAAAAGAGTTACAAAAAAAGCTACCTCTAACGTTCGTGACCATAAAATTCTATGAATTCTTCTATTCTCAGCAACTTGTACTATTTTACCCTCTTCATTTGAGTACATATCTACGCCCTTTAAATACTTTGAATAAGTATAAGATGGAGCTCTTCTTTTAATTGCTCTCCAATAATCTACATTTCTCCACCTTTTATGCACTTTCATGATTTGCTCTTTATAGTTTCCTTCCTCAAACTTCTTCTGTTTTCTTGCAAGTTTTTTAAGAACACTCTTAAAGCCATTTTTTTCATAATTTAGTTGGGTTTGTAACTTTCCTGCTGTCTTATTCTCTACTAAAATTTTGTAATCTAAATAAAAAGCTTTAAACACTTCTTCGGATGGAAGCTCTTTACCATCCCACTGCTCCATTGCTTTGTATGTTTTGGGAAGCATGTTTGTGACCATTTTGTCATCTATACTTCTAGAAAACATGTCTGCGATAGGAATAATGTAAGTAATAATTAGAAATAAGAGTAATGGTGTTACTAAAAGAAAAGCTTTTATTTTATTTTTTTTTTCTGCTTGCTTAAGGCTTTCCTCTAAGGGAATTCCATCTGTTGATAATATTTTCTGTTCTGAGCTCATAAAAAAAGGGCGGTTATAGTAACCGCCCTAAATATAATATAAAATTAAAGTGTTTAAAACTCTAATTATTTAATACTAGCTTTCATAGCTTCCCACTGTTCACCAAGCTCTGTACCGTTATCAGCCCAGTACTCAGCGTTCACTAAGAAGTATTTTTTAAGGTTAGCTGGTGCAGTTGGCATATGTGGAACCATGTTCGTTTTTCCATCTTTATACCAAGGCTCTCCTGCTTCCATAACTGCAATTGATGATTTTCTCCATGGAGCATATGCAATATATTTTGCACTTCCTGCTAACATTTCAGTATTTGTCATCATTGCTAAAGCTTTTTTAGCATCTGCTTCGTTTGGTCCACCTTTAACTAATGCAAAATATTCATAGTCAAGACCTTGTCCGTCCCAAACTTGAACTATTGGAGCACCTTCTCCGACTGCTGCATTGAAAAATCTACCATTCCAACCAGTTGCCATTACAACTTCACCACTCATTAACAATTCTGGTGGTTGAGCTCCTGCTGACCAAAATACACATCCACCATTTGGATCTTCACAAAGCTTTTTGATTTTGTCCATAGCTCTAGTTACGTAAGCTGGATCCTCTAATTTTTTGTAAATAAATTCTCCACCTTTACCCATTTTTACACCATCAGCTGCTAAAGCAATTTCTAGATTTGTAAGAGCACTTTTGTAAATAGCTCTTTTTCCTGGAAATCTTTTTGTATTAAAGAAATCTTTAATAGTTTTTGGTGTGCTTTTTAACAAGTCGCTGTTGTAAGCATAGTTCCAAGAATACAAGATGTTTCCTACAGCACATTTACTAGGCATATCTGTGAAGAAGTCTTCACTTGCTGGTGTACCATCTGGTGCTGGCGGAAAGTCTTTATCAAAATCAAATTCAACAAATATACCTTCGTCACAACCATTAATAGTATCATAAGCAAATACATCTATAATATCCCATGTAATTGCTCCTGCTTCTTTTTGGGCTTTAATCTCTGATAATCCACCAGAATAATCTACCCATTCGATTGGTACACCCAATGCTTTTGCAGTTGGATCACCATATCCTAGCTTTTGACTTTCTGTGTAAGCTCCACCCCATGATGCAACAACTACTGCAAATGCTGATGAAGATACTGAGATAGCAAAAGTTACGGCAAGTAATAATTTACTTAATTTTTTCATTTATCCTCCGTTTAAACGTTTTTTTTATAAAAAAGTGAGTACAGCAACATAGGAAAAGAGAGTCAACAGTGGATTTTGGTAATAATATAATAAATGGCTTATTTTGGGTCTAAAGCTCTCGCATCATGGCTATTCCATCCGATATTAATCTCGTTACCTAATTTGATATCTAGATTTTGAGAACTATTTGGCACTTTTAAAATAAATTCTGAATTTCCGAGCAAGTTTAGCCTCACTCTAGTGTGATCGCCATGATAAATAACTTCTTCGATTTTGCCTTTTTGATTATTATCCATTTTATCTTTTGGATTTATTAAAGCTCTTTCAGGCCTAATAGATACTGTCGTTTTTTCTCCAACAGATTTAACTGATATTGGATTTGCAATAATCTCACCCTTATCTAGTTTAACCTTGCAAGACCCATTTGATATATCTGAAATTTCTCCAGCAAAAGTATTATTTTCTCCAATAAATTCGGCAACAAATGAGTTAACCGGTTCCTCATACAACTTATCTGGACTTGAAAGTTGTTGAACTTTTCCATCATTGAAAACTGCAATTCTATTTGACATAGTTAATGCTTCACCTTGATCGTGTGTAACATAGACAACAGTTACACCAATACTTTCATGAATATGTTTAATTTCATATTGCATACTTTCTCTTAAATTTTTATCTAACGCACCTAGAGGTTCATCCATTAAAACAACTGCCGGATCAAACACTAACGCTCTAGCTACTGCTACCCTTTGTTGTTGACCTCCAGAAAGTTGTCCTGGCATACGGTTTCCAAATCCCGATAATGAAACCATAGATAATGCTTTTTCTACTTTTTTAACGATATCATCTTTTGAAATTTTTCTTACTCTTAACGGAAAAGCTAAATTTTCATAAACTGTCATATGTGGAAACAAAGCATAATTTTGAAAAACCATCCCAATACCTCTTTTGTGTGGAGGAATGTTCGAAATTGGATTTTTATCTAAATAGATTTCTCCATTAGTTGGTGTTTCAAAACCTGCAAGCATCATCAAGCATGTAGTTTTTCCTGAACCAGACGGGCCGAGCATAGTTACAAACTCACCTTCTTCGATATCTAAATTTAAATCTTTAACTACTAATACTTTTCCATCGTAGCTTTTATCTACTTTATCAAATTTTACGAAATCTTCTTTTTTTGACATAGGTTAGTTTTTAAAACACTTAGTTCGGTTGTTTGCAACAATTAATTAGCTCTTAATGTGCAACTCCTTTGGGAAATTACAGAATAATTCACATCCTTTGTCGGTAACTCTTATTGCCTCCGATGCTTCAACTCCCCAATC
Organism: uncultured Pelagibacteraceae bacterium; assembly: GCA_902518235.1. GTDB lineage: Bacteria > Pseudomonadota > Alphaproteobacteria > Pelagibacterales > Pelagibacteraceae > Pelagibacter. Next base: position 21,980 of record CABYFN010000006.1, read on the forward strand.
ACCAAATTGCATTACAGCTATCATATGAAAACATGCATTCGGTACTAGTTCAGTCATCTCTCCTTTATATATGTTAAGAGTATGCTCACCCCAATCTGGTGGGTAACCTATTCCAATTGAGTAACCAGTTCTTGATTTTTTCTCTATTCCATATTTATCTAAAATACCCCAAAAAGCTTGCGCTACATCATTTGCTGTATTTCCTGGTTTAGTGGCATCTATTCCGGCTTGAAGAGCCTCAATAGTTTTGTTCATTGTATCTATTTTTAATTGATCAGGTTTTCCAAGTAAGACTGTTCTGGCCATTGGTGCATGATATCTTTTATAAACTCCAGATAACTCAACGATTGTCGCCTCACCTTCAACAAACTTATCCTCTGTTGCTGTTAAATGAGAAGCAGATGTTCCTTTTCCTGTTGGGAGAAGTGTTGCAATACTTGAATATTCTCCACCAAAGTCAGGTGTCCCATAAAATAAAGTTTTTTGTATTTCTCCAACTGCATCGCATTGTCTGACACCCGGTTTAATTACCTCCATTGCAGTCTTCATCCCTTTTTCTGAAATTATAGCAGCAGTTTTCATGTAGTTAATTTCTGCTTCAGATTTTGCAAATCTTGCCCAATTAACTAATCGTTCTGAATCTTTTATTTTTGCGTTTGGTAAACCTTGTTTTATCTTTTCATAGCAAAAAGCAGTAAAGTAATGAGCATCCATCTCAACTCCAATTGATAGCTTATCCCAATTTCTATCTTTGATAATCTGAACTAAATAATCGTAAGGATGTTTTGGCCATGTATGAATATAATTTTCATCATACACAATTATATTTTCGTTTTTCAAATAAGTTTTAATGTACGCACCTCCCGAGTCTTGAGCTCTTACAAAACATAAAGGTTCTTCAGCGTTAACATGAACAATTGCACACTGTGCATAATAAAAAGACCATGCATCATAACCAGTTAAATAATTCATATTATTCGTGTCGTGAGAGATTAAAAGTTCAATACCTTTTTTCTCCATCATGGACTGAACTTTTTTTAATCGTTGTTTGTATTCTTCTTTGGTAAATGACATAAATATTTATCTTAATAATTTTCCAAACCCTTCTATAGGTTCTTTCTTTCCTATCTCTTGTAAAGTATCCCAGATAAGAGCTTGATTACTAGATAATACAATTCTATTTAATTTTTTCTCAAGCTTTTCAATTATTGGTAACGCTGGTAAAGCAGTACAAGATACAAATAGCGCATCAGCTCCATCGACATCAACTTTAGAAAGTACATCGTATAGATAATTCTGATCTACTTTTCCAATATCTGCATCAGATTCAATTCCAAAATATGAATTTGATGTTACGTTAAATCCCTCCCCTTCGATATATTCAATAACTTCATCATTTAATTTTTTACTGTAGGGAGTGAACACAGCTAAATTCTTTACATTAAATTTTTTTAAAGCTTTGATAGCTGCAGTACTTGGTGTTGTAAGGCTTGCATTTGGTTTTGAAATTTTTACTTTATTTTTAATATTTTCATACCCGGCAGCAATTGTGCCTGATGTACAAGCATATACCACACAATCTATATCTTGATCAGGAAGTAAATCATTAGTAACTTTCGTTACTTTCTCCGACATTTTGATTAAATTTTCCTTAGTCAAAGGATTGTAGCATTCTATTCTGTTAACAAAAAAATCGATATTTTTGTCTTTCAAAACACTGGCAAAGTCTTTTTCAATAATAAAATCGCTAGCTAAAGCTATCAATCCAACTCTAGGATTAGATTCCTTAAAATATTTTGGTTCAATTTTTATAGAATGCATTTTTCTGATACAAATATATCATTGGAATTTGAATAATCATCAAAATTAAGGAGTTTATAATGAAGATTGGCTTTATTGGATTGGGAAATGTGGGAGGAAAACTTGCAAGCTCCCTATTAAGAAACAAGTTCGATGTTACTGTAAGAGATTTAGACAGTGGATTAGTTGAACAATTTAAAAAGTTAGGAGCTAAATCTGCAGTAACCCCAAAAGAATTAGCTGAGAAAGTTGAGTTGATAATAACTTGTCTACCCTCGCCAGTAATATGTTCAGAGGTAATGGAAGGTTCAAATGGTGTTATTGAGGGTTTATCAAAAAATAAAATTTGGCTAGAAATGAGTACCACTGATGAGCACGAAGTGAAAAGAATTGGAGATAAAATAAAAAAATTAAAAGCGGTACCACTTGATGGTCCTGTGAGTGGAGGTTGTCATAGAGCAGCCACAGGTAATATTGCAATTTTTGTGGGTGGTGATCGAAAGTATTTTGAAAAGATATTGCCAGTTTTATCAACTATGGGAAGAAAAATACTACATACTGGTGAACTAGGTTCTGCATCAGTATTGAAAGTAATTACAAATTACTTGGCGTCTGTTCATCTTGTTGCGCTAGGTGAGGCTTGGACTGTTGCAAAAAAATCAAATTTAGATTTATCAAAAGTTTATAAAGGTATTGCCGCTTCATCAGGTAATTCGTTCGTTCACGAAACCGAAAGCCAAGTGATACTAAATGGATCATACAACATTAACTTTACTATGGACTTAGTTTTAAAAGATACAGGACTTTTTAATGAATTAGCAAAAAAATTAAATTCTTCATTAGAAATTTCACCGATGATAGTTGATATATTTAAAGATGGACAAAAAAAATATGGCTCAAGAGCTTGGTCTTCGAAGATAGTAAAAAGAATGGAAGATTTGAATAATATTTCATTTAGAGCTGAGGGTTTCCCTAAAGAATTAGTTGATAATGAAGTTGAAGAAAAGGGTTATGAAATTTAAATTTTATGCTACAATAAATTAATGATAGAAAAGAAAAATTTTTATATAAATGGAAAGTGGGTTTCTCCTACTAAACCAAATGACTTTGAAGTAATTAATCCATCAACTGAAGAAGCTTTTGCAATAATTTCTTTAGGATCTGCAGAAGATGCTGATAAAGCAATAAATGCTGCCAAAATTGCATTCGAGACCTGGAGAGAAACTACAAAAGAAGAAAGATTAGCTTTACTTGAAAAGTTTCATGAAATTTATAAAAGAAGATGGGACGAAATGGTTGAGGCACAGTCTAAAGAAATGGGTGCACCTCTAGATTTTGCATCAGAAACTCATACTAAAATGGGTGCTGATATTTGTAGAAATAACATTGAGATTTTAAAAGAATTTAATTTTGAACATCAATTTGATCCTAAATCTAATAACCATATCAGATATGAACCAATTGGAGTTTGTGGATTAATTACGCCTTGGAATTATCCAATGAACCAAATCATTTTAAAAGTTATTCCTGCTTTAGCTGCTGGATGTACAATGATTTTAAAGCCTTCTGAAATTGCTCCAGTGTCAGCAGTATTATTTGCTGAGATGATTGACGAAGCTGGCTTTCCTGCTGGAGTTTTTAATTTAGTGAATGGAAATGGAGAAGTTGTTGGGAATCACATGTCTGGTCATCCAGACATTGATATGATCTCATTCACAGGATCAACAAGAGCTGGAAAACTAATTCAAAAAAATGCAGCTGATACCATAAAAAAAGTAACTCTTGAATTGGGTGGCAAAGGTGGGAATATAGTTTTCGCAGACTCATATCCTGATGCTGTTAGAGATGGTGTGAGGAATATAATGAGTAACTCAGGGCAATCATGTGATGCTCCAACAAGAATGTTGGTTGAAAAACCAATCTATGAAAGAGCCGTTAAAGAGGCTGCTGATGAGGCAAACAAAATTAAAGTTGATCTTGCATCTAAAAAAGGTGATCATATTGGACCTGTAGTTTCAAAAGTACAATACGATAAAGTTGTTAATCTTATTAATGAAGGAATTAAAGAAGGTGCAACGTTAGCTGCGGGTGGACCAGATTTGCCAAATGGACTTAACAAAGGTTATTTTGTTAAACCAACAATTTTTTCAGATGTAAATAATGATATGAAAATTGCAAGAACTGAAATTTTTGGACCTGTACTTTCAATTATACCATTTGAAACTGAGGAAGAGGCAATAGCAATTACAAATGATACATCTTATGGACTTGGTAATTATCTACAAACTGAAGATAAAGAAAAAGCAAAAAGGGTTGCTAGAAAAGTAAAAGCTGGAACAGTTTATATCAATGGTCAAGCCACAGATACTGGAATGCCGTTTGGTGGTTATAAACAATCTGGTAATGGTCGTGAAGGTGGTGTCTGGGGTTTTGCTGAATTTTTAGAAGTTAAAGCAATTACCGGTTGGAATTAATAGTTTAAATAACTTATAATCAGAATTAGTTAAGAGGTTTATATGATTGGTTATGTGATGGTAGGTACTAATAATTTAAATGCTGCTATTAATTTTTACGATAAGGTTTTAGAAGTAATTGGTTTAGATAGAAACGAGACAATAGAAGATGACTATGCTGCATATGGAGCAAAAGGAACCAAAGATATTGAGTTTTACGTCACCAAACCTTTCAATAAAAAAGATGCTACCTTTGGAAATGGAACGCAGATCACATTTTTAACTTCATCAAGATCTAACGTAGATAAATTTCATGAAATAGGTTTAAAAGTAGGTGGAACTAGTGAGGGATCTGGTGGTGAAAGACCAGAAGGCTCGGGAGTTTATTATTCTTATCTTCGTGATTTAGATGGAAATAAAATTTGTGCCTTTACAAATAGTACAGAATAAAATTTATGTCATACGACGCAATCAAGACAAAATTAGAAAACAATAAAATCATTATTTTAGATGGAGGTATGGGAGCAGAACTAGAAAAAAATGGCGCTCACATGGACAAGCATATGTGGTGCGGGAAGTGTTCTGTTGATCATCCTGAGTTGGTTAGAAAAGTGCATGAGGATTATATAAATGCTGGAGCCGATGTAATTACAACTAATACTTATAGTACTACCCCAATATCAATGAGACAGTACGGTTATGAAGATTCTATAGAAAAATTTAATCAAAAAAGTGTTAAGGTTGCAAGAGAAGCAATAGAAAGTACAAATAAAGAAACTACATTAGCTGGAAGTGTATCAACTTTTGGAAACTTTTATAAACTTGGTATCAAAGCAATGATACCTGGTTTTCATGAACAACTAAGAATTTTATCTGACGCTGGAGTAGACTTAATTATTTTAGAAGCTATGTCTTCACAAGCTGACATAGTTGAAGCAATGTTAAATTGTTCCACAAAAGTAAATATACCTGTTTGGTTATCAGTATCTTGCGTAATGGATGATCAAAAAAATATAATGCTTGGATATAATGATACAATTGACTCTGATACACATGTCTATGAAAATTTTGAGACATCCATAAAAAATTTTAAAAAATTACACAATGGTCCAATTTTAGTTGCTCATTCAGATATAAATATTACAGGTCAAGCAATTCAAGCTGCAAAGAAAAATTATGATGGGGTAGTTGGAGCATATCCAAATAAAGGTTATTATGAAAAACCACATTGGCGATTTGTAGATGATATGACACCAACTGGGTATTTAAATGAAGTTAGGTCATGGATTAAAAATGGAGCTCAGATTATAGGTGGATGCTGTGGGATCGGGGTAGATGAAATAAAAGCAATTTCAATTTTAAAAAACTAAAGTATATTTTAAGTATTATGAAAACATTTATCGGCGGTATTGGCTGCTTTTGGGATGAAAAGAAGTATGAAGGTATAAAAGGTATAGTCTCAACAGAATGTGGCTACTGTGGTGGAGATGAGCCAAATGTTACATACAAAGCAGTTTGTGGTGGAGATACAGGACATATAGAAGTGGTCAAAGTTGAATATGATGAAAAAGAAAAGTCATATGAAGACATGGTCAATTTATTTTTTGAATTGCACGACTCAACTCAGGTAAATCGACAAGGCACATATGTAGGAATTCAGTATCGTTCTGAAATATTTTATAGCACAGAAGAGGAAAAGCTAATTGCAGAAAAAGTTTTAAACGAAGTCAACAGTAAATTAGATGGAAAAGTTTCGACTAAAGTATCAAAAGAAAAAAATTATTGTAAAGCCGAAGGTTATCATCAAAAGTACGAACAAAAAAAATCATTAAAATATTGAAGAAAAAAAAATTAGTCTCTGTTAGAAACCCAGAATTAACAACAGTTAAAGATAACAAGGCCTTATGGAACATTCCTAAAACAAGAAGGTTAGGTTATAGAAATTTACATAAAATTAATAGATACAGTATTTTTTTAAGATCTGACTTAGTTCTAAAATTAAAGTCTAAACCAAATAAAACTATCGGTAAGCTTCCTCTAGTTAAGAAGATGACTAAAAATAAATCTTTTTGTTCTTTAATTGTAGGCAATCATCAAGACATATTATTTGAAAAATACGCTAAAGATTTTAAAAAAAACCAACCTCAAACAATTATGTCAATTACAAAAATGTTCGTTAATTTATTTACTGGAGAATTGATTACTAAAAGATTAATAGATCTTAATAAAAAAGTTTCTTACTATTTACCAAAAATTGGAAGCGGATATGCGAATGCAAAAATCCAAGATGTCTTAAACATGAATGTTATAAACTCTTATACTGAAGATTATACTAAGGCACACTCATCTTCGTTTTTACACGAACCTGTTGGAGGATGGAGACTACCTAAAAATCTTAAAAATCGTCTAAGCCAAGAAGATTATTTAAATACAATTAAAAAATCAAAAAATAAAAGTTTAATTAATCATTCAGAATATGCTTTTTATAAATCTGCAAATACAGATGTAGTAGGATTAATAATAGAAAAAGTTAGTGGTAGATCTTTAAGAGATTGGGTTTTATCTGCAGTTGAGGCTGCAGGATTTGAAGATGGATTATATATTGCATCAGATAGATATGGTATGCCATGGATGTCTGGGGGTGGTTGCTTAATTACAAGAGACTTTTTACGAATGGGTTTACTTTTTGCAAGAAAAGGTATGGGTGTTGGAAATAGAAAAGTTGGATCTTCATCATTTTTTAATAAAACAATTGGTAATGTAGGGCCAAAATATATGGATTTATCTAAGGACAAATATTTATATTATTCAAATTCTACAATGGTTTCAGGCAACATGATTGGGCATTCAGGATATGGTGGTCAGTTTATTGCAACAAATTTTAAAACTGGCAATGTAGCTGCTTTTTTTTCTGTTCTAGAGACGAAATCAGCAACGAAAGAAAGTTATAAAACTGACATGATTAACATGCTGATAGATTTAGTTAATAAAAAATATTAAATTAAGAATATCTTTCAATTAATTTTTTTAGATGTTTATCTGTAACACCACAGCATCCCCCAATAATTTGAATTTGGTTATCAATTAACTTTGCACATTCATTAGCAAATTCTTCCTCAGAAGAAGTCACAATTGCTTTATGAGACTTTGTATCAAACTTATGTATCTCGGGATATAACATCATCGGACCATTCCAATTATTTTTAATTACTTGCAATCCTTCAAAAGAGTCGACCAACCAGGTATGCATGATACCATAAACATCTCCACCTATGCTAGTAAGTGACTGCACAATATCTTCTAAAAGTACAATTTTATCATCAGGTATAAATTTTGGTTGCTCTTTATATTTGGTTTCATCATAAATTAACGAATTTTCTTTTTCCGCGCTAAAATTTCTACCAATAACACTGTTATCAAATTTGCTTATACAACAACTTAGCCCAACCCAAACTGGTAACCCAGTTTCTAAAGCAGCATTCAATAAAATTTTTGAATGATCAATATCAAGTAACATTTCTAAAATTAAAATATCTGCTCCCTCCTCTTTTAAAATTTTAGCAGCTTCTTTATAATTTTGTTCCTCTTGATTAAAAGAAGGTATGTACCTAGGATTAGGCACAAATATATTTTCCTTTAATGAAAAAAAATTTGATAAACTTCCAGCAACCCCAATTTTATTTTCTTTACCTTTATTTATTATTGCCTGTCTAGCTAATTTGACTGATTGTTTAATAAATTCTTTAGTTTCTGCTCCACGATTAATACTTTCAAGATTATGTTTGGTTGAACTAAAAGTATTTGCTGTAATCAAATCGGAACCTGCATCAATAAACTTTTCATGTACTTTAGTTACTATTTCTGGAGATATTATTGAGGCTAAGGCAGAAAAAGCAGGAGACATTTCACCCCCAAGAGAGGCTATTTCTGATCCATTTCCTCCATCTAAAAATATTTTTGATTTTGATTTTAACTTTTCCTTAAAAAGCATTTATTTTTCATCTTTTGGGGCGAGCACTACTGCTAAAATTCCTCCTAAAACAATCATTGCACTACCTACAACTTCTCGCCAACCAAATGTTTCATCTGTTAAAATTCCTGCTGATATAACTCCAACAACTACTTCGCTTAAGTATAATATTGCGCAAAGACCAGCTCCTAAAACTGAGGGTGACCACATGATAACTACCCCTGTTGGAATAAAATAAAATACTGAAATAAGAACTAAAAAAGTAAACATTGATGAAAAAGCCTCAATGGGTGGCATTGGTCCAAGATAATCTTTTAAAATAAAGCCAGCAAAAATATTAAATATTGTTCCATAAACAAAAAATGAAAATATTACTGGGAAAACACCATCTGTTTTTGTAATTTCTAAACGTACTAAGCCGGCTCCAAAAAGCACACCTCCTACCAACGCCAACCAATCACCTGCATTTTGTGGTAATGGTATGATATTAGATTGGCTAAAAACAACCCACAAACCTCCAAGTGCTAAACTTAAAGTTAAAACTCTTTCTAAACCAGGTCTTTTCTTTAAAAAATATATCTCAAATATGGTGGTCCAGATAGGTATCATGTAAAACATAATCAATGCACGGACAACATCTGTTAATAAAAAACTTAAAGCGTAACAAATAAAACCACTACCAGTTAAGAAACCAATAAATGGAATTTCTAACCCTGATGTTCGACCTTTATATTTTCTCCATAAAGATAAAGGTGTAAGCAATATAATTCCTATCATCATTTGAGAAATAGTTCCCCAACCTCCAGTTAAGCCGCCATCTTCTAAAATTCTTTGAGGAAGCCAATAAACTCCCCATGACCCAGCAGCTATAGCTAATGCAAAAGCTATTTTAAAATGATGTTTGTGTCTGACCATTAATTTAGTTTTGGTTTATGATTAGAAAAATTAAAGATTTCCTCATATCTTTTTGCAAAAGATATCACTTTTAAATCTTCTTTTTGTTTAGCTATAATTTGAATACCAATTGGAAATCCATCTTGATTAAAACCAATTGGTAATGAAATCGATGGTAAGTAAAAAAGACTAGCAAATATATGTATTTCAATCCATCTATGGTAAGTATCCATAACTTGGTCATTAATTTTTTCAGGGTGTCTTAAATTTTTATCAAAAGGGAATGATTGTTGAGATGGTAGAGCTAAAAAATCAAAACTGCCGAATAAACTATTTACATCATTTGATAATTCAATTCTTGAATTAAGAGCAAATTTTACATCTTCATCTGTGAGTTTAATGCCTTTTTTGTATTCCCATATCGCCTGTGATGTCATTTCATTAACATCTTTAATATTCATTGCAATAATTTCCTCATTAATATCTTCATAAATACTTTTGGCTCGCAATGTGCCCCAGCAATTCCATAATTTATTGGCGTCTATTTTTGGTTTTAAATGTTCAATTGAAACTTTATGTTTTTCAAGATTATTTAATTGTTTGCTACATATTTCAACTACCTCAGAATCATATTGATATTTACCATTCATATCAGATAACCATCCAATTTTTATCTTTGAAAATTCTTGATCATTTAAATTAGCATTTCTAAATGAAGTATTTAAACTAAAAGAAATTGGATCTTCTTTATGTTCTCCAACTATAACATCTAAAAGAATAGACATATCTTCAGGTGTTCTTGCAAGACATCCTGGCGTTGAGATAATTGGTAGACTCTTTTTTTTTTCATTTGTTCGAAGGTCAGGCAGAAGTCCTGGAGTAGGTCTAAAACCATAAACATTTGCGTAGGCTGCAGGAGTTCTGCAAGAGCCCATCATATCTGTTCCATCTGCAAACGGTAGTAGCTCTGCTGCAACAGCTACACCAGCTCCACCACTTGATCCGCCTGATGATTGAGTATTTCCATATATGTTGGGCGTTATTCCAAATAGTCTGTTTGCTGTATGTGCGCCAACTCCTAATTCAGCTGTATTTGTTTTTCCAATCATGATTCCACCAGCATCTATTTGACGATCAACGATTATAGAATTTTTTTTTGGAAAGTTATCTTTATATCCAGGAAAACCACAAGTAGTTGGAAAACCAACTACATCCAATAAATCTTTTGATGCTAAGGGAAGACCAAACAATGGTTTACTTGCATCAAAGTTTTTATCTTTATCATTAGCCTCATTTATTATCTCTTCTTCATCTTTTATTGAGACAATAGCATTTAGAGAGGGGTTGTATTTTTTAATTCTTTCTAAGTAAAAACTAACAACTTCTCTTACTGAAATCTCTTTTTTATGAATTAAAGAAATAATTTCTTTTACTGATCTATTTTCAAGCATTAGAATTTATTATTACCTAGCTTTTTTTATAGATGCTAGAGTAATTTCCTTTGTTTCTTCAAAAGTTGCTATTCTCGGATTTGTTGCAAAGGCCTGATCTTTCATTGATTTTTCTGCGATTCTATCAACACAATCTTCGGGCACACCAATTTCACTTAGACTTTTTGGAATTTTAATTCTATCAAGAAAGTTTTCAATGTTTGTTATAAATGCTTCTACAGAATGATCTTCAAATTGCATAGCCTCTGACATTCTTTTAACTTTTTCTTCCATGCCTGGAAGATTATATTTTAGAACTACAGGCAATATTATTGCATTGGTTAGCCCGTGATGAGTATTGTATTCAGCTCCAACCATATGAGCAATAGCATGTACTAATCCTAAACCTTTTAAAAAAGAAATTCCTGCCAAACATGATCCAACATGCATTCCACCTCTGGCAACTATGTTGCTAGGATCTTCTACAGCTGTAACTAAAGATTTTGATATCAAAGATAAACCTTCTAAAGCAGCACCATCACACATTGGATTAAAACCAGGAACACAATAACCCTCTATGCCATGGATTAAAGCATCTGCACCTGTCCACGCAGTTAGGTTTGCTGGCAATCCAATTGTAAGTTCTGGATCTAACAATGCTAAGGACGGTCTAACATCTGGATGCCACATACAAAATTTCATACCTTCTTTTAAATAAGTAACCATAGCTGTGATTTCTGTTTCAGCGCCAGTACCTGCAGTAGTCGGAATAGTTATGATTTTTGGAAAAGGATTATCTTTACTAATTTTAGGAGGAGTTAATTCAAATTCAAAATCTCTAAGTGGTACATCATTATTAGCTGTAAGGCATATCAATTTACCGCCGTCCATTGCACTACCTCCACCGATTGCAATTATAGAGTCGTGATTACCATCTTTGAATTTTTTTACTCCATTTGAAATTTCGTCTTCTCGAGGATTTGGAGATATATCAAAAAATAAATCTGATTTAATATTTGAGCTATTTAAATAGCTTTGTAAATTTAAAATAAATGGTAATTTTGGACTTCCTTTATCTGTAACTATCAACGGATTTTTAATATCTAAATTACTACAGATACTTCCTATTTCTTTTAATCTACCAGGGCCATAAGCTATGTTAGTAGGAAATGTCCAATCTTGGTTGGAAAGTATATCGGCTTCGTTAAGTTTAAAACTTTGCATTTTGTTTATAAAGTATACAATTTTAAAAAATTATAAATGAATATTTCTCCTGAAAATACAGATTTAAAAAAAACTTATTTGGCAATAATTACTATGCTCTTGGCAATTCTATGTGTGGATATGTATATGGTTGTAATAAAGTTCTTAGGTGATGAATACACCGTAATTCAGCTTGCTGTTTTTAGAAATATTGCAGGTGTAATCCCTCTATTTATCCTTATTTTATTTACTAAAGAGTACCTATCAGTTTTTAAAAATTTAAATAATAAATTTTTAATTTTAAGTTTTTTTAGAGGTATAGGTTTTTTATCAATGAATATTTTTATATTTATTTCAGTGATCAATCTCGAATTTGCCACTGCTATGGTGCTTACTTTTTCATCTCCTTTTTTTATCGTAATTTTATCAATTATCTTTTTAAAAGATAAAGTTGGTATTTATAGATGGTCTGCAATTTTTATTGGATTTTTTGGTGTGGTTCTAATTATGCAACCAACAAGTGATATATTTAATTTTTTTTCAATTTTTCCAATTTTGACTGCCATTGCGTGGGCTTTCACAGTTATAATATTAAAGTTTATACCAGAAGGTCACTCAACAGCTAAAATTCAGCTTTATACTTTAATATTTAATGTAATTGGTGGAGTAATATTATTTTTAATAACTACCGGACATACAGATATAAAAAGTACTCAAGACTTTCTGTTAATGACATTAACTGGAATTCTAGGTGGGACTGCAGCAATACTTTTTATTTATGCTTACAGGCTAATTTCTGCGAGTAAGATGGCATCTTTTGAATATTTTGGTATCCCATCATCTTTTGTTTTAGGTTGGTTATTTTTTAATGAAGCACCTTGGGAACAATTATTTCCCGGAGTTTTTGTAATCGTGTTTGCAGGAATGATTATTATTTGGAGGGATAAAGTTAAACAAAAAAGTACTAATGTAAGTAGAGAGATTAATTAGCAGATTTCATTGATTTCATAACTATTGCTCTATCAATTTCACCTATCAATTTTCCTGTTTGTGTATCTACTACAGGAAATTTCTGATCTGTATCAACTAGTTTGTCTATCAATGTCTCAATTTTAGAGTCGTGTGGAATATTATTAGATCCATTTTCAAACAATTTTTTTGTATCGTCACAACATTCCTCTCTCATTACTTTACTTGCACTTAAAACTTTATATTTTGGAACATCCTCACAAAAATCTTTCACATATTGATCCTTAGGATTTGCAACAATTTCTTCAGGGGTACCAACTTGTGAAACCTCTCCATCTTTCATAATTGCAATATGATCTCCCATCTTTATTGCTTCTAAAAAATCGTGCGTTATAAAAACCATTGTCTTTTGAAGTTTTTCTTGAATTTTTAACAATTCATCCTGCATTTCTCTTCTAATTAGCGGGTCAAGTGCTGAAAAGGGTTCATCAAAAATTAAAATTTCTGGATCAACCGCGAGAGCCCTGGCTAGTCCAACTCTTTGTTGCATTCCACCAGAGAGTTCTCTTGGATAATTATTATGCCAACCTTCCAAGCCAACCATTTTTAAAACTTCCATTGATTTTTCAATTCTATCATTTTTTTTATTACCTCTGATCTCTAATCCATAACCAATATTTTCAACTACTGTCCTGTGTGGAAATAATCCAAAGTGTTGAAAAACCATACTCATTTTATTTCTTCTTAAATCTAACAGGTCTCTGCTATTCATTTTTGTTACATCAACATCATCCATTTTAACTATACCAGATGTTGGTTCAATTAATCTTGAAATACATCTAACTAAAGTTGACTTTCCGCTACCAGATAAACCCATTACAACGAATGTTTCCCCTTTCTCAATTGAAAAGCTTACATCTTTAACAGCAACAACATGTCCAGTTTTTTCTTGAACTTCTTTAATGGATAAATTTTTATCTAAATTTTTAATAATTCTTTTTTCGTCTGGCCCAAATAATTTCCAAACATTAGTACAAGTTATTTTTGCTTGATTGCTCATTTTTTGTTATTTTAATAACATAAAAATAGACAATATTTTTCTTTAAAAGTAAAATTATTTATTTTAAATTTCTTAAATTATGTCATCTGAAGTATCAAGTATCCAAGGAAAATCAATTTCATCTAAAAATATTATTAAGTATTCTTTAGTCTTATTAACTTTTTTAGTTGCTTTGTGGTTATCTTTTCAAAGTGAGGGTCCTTCAAAAATGCCAAAAGTAGTAACTGATCAATTTACATTTACAGCATGGGTTAATGAAGGTGAAGATTACTTAAAGAAAAATTATAGATGGATTACAAAAATAATAGCCAGTTATATTAAAAATATTTATTATTTTGTTGAAGACTTTCTTCTCGACTCACCATGGCTATTAATTGCAGCGTTAGTATTTTTACCCTGCGTAATTGCAGGTGGCTTAAGATTGGGTCTGTATTCTTTATTCGTAATTTATTTTTGGGGAGCTACAGGTATGTGGGAACCATCTCTTCAAACCGTAGCATTGATGGGTTTATCTGTACTAATGTGTGTAGTTGTTGGTGTAACTTTAGGCGTTATGTGCTCTCAAAGTGATCGATTTGAAAATTTCATGAAACCTATTTTAGATACAATGCAAGTTATGCCAGCTTTTGTTTATCTTTTTCCTGCTCTATTCTTTTTTGGAATTGGAGGAGCACCCGCAATATTAGCTACTATGATCTATTCTATGCCTCCAATAATAAGATTAACAAATACCGGAATTAGACAAGTTTCGGCAGAAACAATAGAGTCCGCAACTTCATTTGGCTCAAGCAAATTACAACTTTTATTTAAAATTAAAATTCCACTTTCATTACCAAGTATAATGATGGGTATTAACCAAGTTATTATGATGGCGTTGGCGCTAGTAGTTCTTGCATGCTTTATAGGAGCTGAAGGAATTGGCGGTCAAGTGTGGCAAGCAATTAGAAGACTTGATGTTGGATGGGCAATGGAAGGAGGACTTTGTATTCTCTTTATGGCAATAATGTTTGATAGATTTAGTATGTCTTTCAGTAAAACAGAACAATCTCTACCTTCTAATGTTCAAAAATTTTATTTACTCCCTCAGTCTTGGGAAAAATATTTAATTTGTAGACTTATAGAAAAACCTTTAGAATTTTTAAGTGGATTAACTAATTTTGTCTGTATTAATTTAACAAGGTCAATTGCTTATGTATTTGAATTTTGTATTTCATTATCAAATAAAAATACTGCAAGAGATATTGGTGAGACTATAACAAGAAGATATTATATTATACCTTCTTTTTTACTTGTTCTAGCTATATCATTTGTAGACTCTTATTTGATTAGCATAGGCTCATTTCCTGAAGAGTGGAGATTATCAATTAGGCAACCAATTTCCAATGCCGTAGACTCTTTAACAGTCAACCCCGGCTTTATTGCATTTACAAAAGCTCTTAGAGCATTTGTTTATCTTAAACTTTTACGCCCACTCGATATATTTTTAACTCATGTACCATGGTGGTATACATTAGGGGTATTCTCAGCGATTGGATATTTTACCGTTGGTATAAGATTTGCAATTATCACTGCATTATTATTACTTTTTATTGGTGCTTGTGGGATATGGCCTCAGTCAATGATAACACTGTCATCTGTTTTAGTGTCTGTAGCTTTATGTTTTATGATTGGAGTTCCTCTTGGAATAATTGCATCATACAATGAGAGATTCAGAAATGTTCAAAATGTGGTTTTAGATGCTATGCAGACTTTGCCTTACTTCTGTTACTTAATTCCAGTTTTGATGTTTTTTGGTGGCGGAGTTGTTTCAGCAATATTAGCAACAGTTATATACTCAATACCACCTATAATTAGATTAACTTCTTTAGGCTTAACTCAAGTATCTGGAACCTACTCTGAGGTCTCACGTTCATTTGGTGGCACTTTATTGCAAACTTTAAACAAAATTAAATTCCCATTAGCAATACCAAGTTTGGTGATTGGATTTAATCAAACAGTAATTATGGCTTTTGCTATGCAAATTGTTACACCTTTAATTGGTGGAAAGGGTCTAGGTTTGGAAGTGTTTAATGGATTAGCAAGATCAGATACTGGTAGAGGTCTGGCGGCAGGGATAGGAATAGTATTATTAGCAATAATTATAGACAGAATATCACTCGCTTGGACAAAAAAACAAAGAGAAGCCTTGGGTTTATAAAAACAAGTAAAAGATACATTTTTCTCAGTTTACAAACGACTACTTTTTGTTTTAAAATATAACTTTAATTAATTAAATGAGAGGAAATAAATGAGATTATCAAAAACAATATCAGCTCTATTTTTATCTTTCGTAATTTTATTTGCTAGTCTTACTCAGGCAAATGCAAAAAGATTACATGCTGCTATTGCAGACTGGACAGGTGGAATTATTACTTGTGAAGTTGCAGTAGGAATTCTTGAAAGAGAAATGGGCTACAAAGTTAAACAAACAGTATTCCCATCAGGAACTGGATTATGGGAAGCAATTGCTGCTGGTGAACTTGATTTTGCTTGCGAAAGCTGGCCGAGTTACGCAGAAGCAGATGACGTGATGTTTAACGAAGATTTAATTTATGATGGCAAGGTTGTAAAATCATATAAGGGAGATGGAACAGTTGATCTTTTAGGAACAACTGGAATTATCGGTATGTCTGATTACTGGATCCCAAGATATGCAGCTGAAAAATTTGGAATTAAATCTTGGAGAGATTTAAACAAACATAAAAAAGAGTTTGCTACTATTGAAACAGGCGGTAAAGGAAGATTAATTGGATGTCCTGTGGCTGGTTGGAACTGTCATGACCAAAAAAGATTGGATCTTTTAGGAATTGACTTTCAAGCAGATGAGCTAGGAACAGAGGCTGCTGCAGTTGCAGAAGCTAAAGCTGCTTACATGAGAAAAGAGCCATTCTTATTATACCTATGGTCACCACACTGGTTCTTTGGTGAGTTTGATATGGTAGGAGTAGGTCTTCCTGACTACGCAACTTGTGCAGGAGATACATTTACTGAAGCAAACAACTGGAAGACTTGTGGTACAGATGGATGGCCAGCAACTGGTTGGGATAAAGATTACACTATGAACTATGGAAATCCTGATACATTTGCAAAACCAGAACATGCTAAAGCAAAAGCTTTTTTTGAAAGAATGAAATTAGACAACTTAGACCAAGCTAAAATGCTTGTTGAAGTTGACATCAAAAAAAGAGACGTAAAAGAAGTTGTTAATGAGTGGTTAGACAATAATCCAGATAAGTGGAAAAGTTGGTTACCTAACTAAAAATTAAACTTTAAAAAATAATTAAGGGCTTTGTGAAAACAGAGCCCTTTTTTTTTACATGCATATAATTCATCGAGGAATTGTAAATAAAAATTACAAAGAAAACTGTCTAGAGTCATTTAAAGCATCATTTAAAAGAAAATATGGAATTGAAACTGATATTCACGCAACTAAGGATAATAAATTTGTATGCTTTCATGATTTTACTTTAAAAAGAATTTTTAAAATTAATAAGAGTATTAAAAATAATAATTATAAAGATTTAAAAAAAATTAAGTACAAAAAATTTAAAATACCACTTTTAAAAGAGGTTTTAGAGGTATCAAAAAATAAATTTCCTGTATTTATAGAGATAAAACCGTTACTAAATAAAAAACTCTTATCTAAGTTAATCAGTGAGACTAAAAAATTTAACAAATGTATTTTTATCTCTTTTAAGCATGAAAATATTCATAATCTTTTAAAAATTAATTCAAACATTAAATCTGGTTTATCGTTTTCCAATAAACACAGTGTTAAGTCGATTTTAAAATATGGGTTAAATAAAAAAATAAAATATCTTATATTAGACAAGAAGTTTTTAGATAATAAGAAAGTGCAGTTGATAAGTAAGGAAAAATATTACTACACAATAAAAACTAGAAAAGAATTTTTAAAATATAATAAAAACAATAGTCTTATATTTGAAAATTTATGATTTATATTGCTTAAGATATTCCAATCTGCCAATTATCTCATCTCTATCAAGATAATATCCTTGAAGATGACGATGACCTGAATTTGGATCAAAAGCTGTTCTACCATGCAAAACACGTCTATTATTAAAAGAAAATATATCTCCTGGCCCTAGTCTAAATTTTATCTGAAACTTATCATCATGCAAAAGAGTGCCAAATCTGTGGTGAGCTTTATAAACTTTATCCATTTGGTCTGGATGGCAATCTAGAGCATCCATAGTTGCAACACTAAATCTAATATCATGAAAATCTTTATCTTTCGTTAAACTAATTGCTGGGGCATGAAAGCTTCGGTGAGATTCTTGAGTATAATCTTTATCTCTAAACTTTAGAGGTACAGAGATTAGTGTTTCAAAAATATCTTTTTCATTTTGTCTCAAATATTCAGCAACAGCAAAGCCATCAATTGCTGAAGAGTCTCCACCCTTTGCATCATTTACTAAACAATGTAAAAACTGATAACCAGGTGGTAATTCAAACCAAGGTAAGTCCATATGGTTTCTCAAAGCATGTGCTGTGTAAGCAGAATTATTTGGTTTTGGAATATTGATTACTTCAAAGGGGGTTTTAAAAAATGTTTCCCTTACATGACTTATTCTATGAAGAATTTCAAAACCTGATTTTTTTTCTGTTGGTGAATTTTTTACTATTGCTATACCTTTGTGATGTAATAGCTCTAACCATTTTATTAATCCTTCATCTGAATCGATCACTTTATCATGCTCAATACATATTGATTCAAAATCGTTTTCTAATTTATTATTCCAGAGTTGATATGGTGAAACATATTCTTGTTTATTCTTAATGGTATAACAATTTTCTCTCAACCACTTAGGATCATAATAACTTGTGTGGTCACCCTCGCTCCACTCTATTTCTAATTTGCCTTCACCATTTAAAGAATATTTTTTAGGATTTATCTCTTTTGATACGTCTAAAATGTTAAACATTCTATGTCTGGAGTCTTTATCATGTGCTGTAGGACAATTATCTCTTAACCACATGTAATTAAATTTACTTTCTTCACCATCGTTCCAGGTAATTTGTAAATAAGTGCTGTTTTTTGCGATTTTAGAAATTGAATTCATGATAAATAATTATATAAAATCAAAAAAATTTCAATTCAATTAATAGTTGAATTTAATTAAGTTATTTTATTGTTGATTTGCTTTGATGTACTAAAAGAACTACAATTTATATAAATGTCTAAAATCGAAATCAATAACGTATACAAAATTTTTGGTCCAAAACCCGAAAGCGTTCTTAAAATGGTACAAGAAGGGGCTACAAAGGAGGATATTCTTGAAAAGACTGGGCATACTGTTGGATTAGATAATGTATCCCTTAAAATTGAAGAAGGAGAAACATTTGTTTGCATGGGTTTATCTGGGTCTGGAAAATCTACATTAATTAGACATTTGAATAGATTAATTGATCCGACTGCTGGAGAAATTCTAGTAGAAGGTAAAGATGTTACCACTCTAAATAAAGAGCAATTAATCGAATTTAGAAGACAAAAAATGAGCATGGTTTTCCAAAGATTTGGTTTATTTCCTCATAAAACAGTTTTGCAAAATGTTGGATATGGACTCGAGATGCAAGGTATCGAGATTGATAAGAGAAATTCTGTAGCTATGGAAAAAATCGAGTCTGTTGGTTTGACTGGATTTGAAAATCAATATCCTGCACAACTTTCAGGAGGTATGCAACAGCGAGTAGGTCTTGCAAGAGCTTTGGCTACTGACACAGATATTATGTTAATGGATGAAGCTTTTTCTGCATTAGACCCCTTGATCAGAAGCGATATGCAGAAACAACTAATAGATTTACAATCAGAATTAAAAAAAACAATAGTATTTATTACTCACGATCTTGATGAGTCATTAAGATTGGGAGATCATATTGGAATTTTGAATGCAGGTAAACTTGTACAGGTAGGAACGCCTGTAGAAATTATAATGAACCCTGCTGATGATTATGTTGAAGCATTTGTTAAAGATGTAAATAGAACTAAAGTTATTAAAGCAAAAATTATAATGAAACCTCTTAACCAGTCAGATGATATTGATAAATCGAACTTAATAAAAGTAGAGGAAGATCAATTTATAGAAGAATTTCTACCTCAAGTTGTTTGTAGTAATTCTAATTGTGAAGTAGTTGATAAACAAGGAAATGCTAAAGGCTATATATCAAATAAAGAATTGCAAGAGTCGCTTTCAAACTCATAATTAGATTAAATAATTATGAAAAAAAATTTAAGTAACATTGTTGATTTAGATAAATATCCAATTCATGATTTAAAATCACAAAAGATTAAGAAAATAATTGAAAAATGTAAAACTGAATTAGACAGTGATAGCTGTTCAGTAATTCCTAATTTTATTTTACCGAATTCTTTAAATGTAATGAAGAAAGAATTAGAACAACAGCTTAATGAAGTTTATATGTCTAAAGAAAGTATCAACGCATATCTTTATGCAAAAGACGACCCTACTCTTCCCAAAGATCACCCAAAAAGAATATTTATGGATAGATTTAATGGATACTTAAATTCAGATTGTTTTGCAAAAAATTCGGAGATGAAATTTTTATATGAAACCGAAGAATTATTAAAATTTGTATCTGCTTGCTTAGGAATTGCGCCTATATATAGATGGGCTGA
>CABYFN010000007.1 GCA_902518235.1 uncultured Pelagibacteraceae bacterium
ACAAAGGTTTTAACTTAAAAAAAATTGGATTTAATGAAAATCAGAATTATTTTTTAGCTCAAAATTTAAATATTTCTCCTGACTTTAAGATACAGAGTGTTGACGAAATTGACGTAAATTTTGTAAATACAAATGAAATATTAAACAACTTAAAAATTAAAAAAAATTCAAATAAGTATAATTTTATTGGAACCCAAATTGATGGAGAACATTTAGTTGAAAGACTATTGAAAGGTAATAAAAAAAATAAAATTTCTAAATTATTTCATAATATTAATAGTTCATTAATATTCAGCATAAATAAAATTCATTTAGAAGAAGATACTTATCTTGAGAAATTTATAGGTGAATTTGATATAAAGGAAAATAAATTATTCTTAGCTAAGGCTGATGCAGTCTTAGAAAATAATAAGAAATTTTCTTATTCTTATCGAACAACAATCAAAAATGAAAAAATTACTAATATATTCATCGATGAACCAAAACCGTTTATAAATAATTATAAATTTATAAAAGGTTTTGATGAAGGCGAATTAAAATTAAATTCTATTAAGATTGATAATACTTCTAGATCAAATCTAAAAATTACTAATTTTAAAGTTAAGGAAGTACCAGTTTTAGCAAAAATACTTACACTCGCATCTTTGCAAGGAATTGCCGATCTTCTAACAGGAGAAGGAATAAGATTTAACGAATTTGAAATGGATTTTAAGACAAAAAATAATCTAACAGAAATTGATGACCTTTACGCACTAGGACCAGCTATTTCAATAATGATGGAAGGTTACATTGAGAAAGACAGAGTAACAAGTTTAAGAGGAACATTAGTGCCAGCAACAACAATTAATAAAACAATATCTAAAATTCCTTTACTCGGTAACATCTTAGTTGGTAGTAAAACTGGTGAAGGTGTGTTTGGTGTAAGTTTTAAGATTAAGGGACCTCCAAATGATTTAAAAAGTTCAGTTAATCCAATAAAAACACTTACTCCAAGATTTATTACAAGGACTTTAGAAATTATTAAAGGTAATTAAACTGTAATTTTAAAGTGCTTCTTCTTTCCTATAGATAACTTTACAAAACCTTTGCTGGAAAACAAGATAGGATCAACAATATATTTTTCATCCTGTATATTTTTATTATCTATTTTAATAGCGTTTGATTTAATCAATCTTCTTATTTCAGATTTTGAAATATCTTTGTTAACAAATGAAATAAGCTCTATAATATTTTTTGATAAAATGTCATTTTTGACTTTAATTCCTGGAAGATTTTCACCAGTAGAGTTTTCTTTAAAGGTATTTCTTGCAAGTTTTGCAGACTTTTCAGATTCTTTTTTCCCATGAAGCATTTCTGTCGCATTATTGGCGAGTAAAATTTTTAATTCATTAATATTTTTATCTTTTAAGTTGTTTATTCCATCTAAAGATAAATCAGTGAACATTTTTAAAAACTTTAACACATCACGATCATCCGTATTTCTCCAAAACTGCCAATAATCATATGGTGACAACATATCTTTATTAAGCCATATTGCACCTTTTTCGGTTTTACCCATTTTAGCGCCTGACGCTAAAGTTATAAGCGGTGTAGTTAAACCAAATACATGATTTCCAGATTCTCTTTTAATAAGCTCAACTCCATTTACTATGTTGCCCCATTGATCTGACCCACCAATTTGTAAGTTACACTTGTTTGATTTATTAAGCTCATAAAAATCATATGCTTGCAGAATCATATAATTAAATTCCATGTAACTTAATGATTGTTCTCTTTCTAATCTTAATTTCACACTATCAAATGTTAACATTTTATTGATTGTAAAATGTCTTCCTATATCCCTTAAAAAATTTATATAGTTAAGTTTGCTTAACCATTTATAATTATTAACAAATAAAGGTTTTAATTTAGGAATATTTGTTTTTAAAAAAATTTTAAAAACTTTTTTTATATTATTAATATTACTCTCTATCTGCTTTTCAGATAATAATTTTCTAGTTTCTTCTTTTCCAGATGGATCTCCTATTCTTGTTGTTCCTCCACCTAAAAGAACAATTGGTCTATGACCATGTTTTTGTAAAAGTCTAAGACACATTATTTGTAATAAACTACCAACGTGAAGACTTGGAGCAGTACTATCAAATCCAATATAAGCATTAGTACTTTCTTTATTTAATAAATTTGATAATTCCAATTCATTGGTACATTGATAATAGTATCCTCTATCTTTAAATTCTTTTAAAAAATTATTCATAGGTCTATAGTCTTACAATATACATATTTTAATAAAAAAAAATAAGAATGGAAAAAAATTTATCAGCACTTGGGTTCATGAGTGGGACATCTGGCGATGGTGTAGATTCTTCAGTTATTAGCTCTAATGGTAAAGACAGTATTATTATCAAATATAATAGATTTGATGCTTATCCATCAAAGCTTTCAAATAAAATTCATAGAATAAAAGAAAAAATTTCTAAAATGCAAGATCTGTTAAAATATTCCTCAAATATTGAGGAATTAGAAAGAGAAATTACAGACTTCCATTTCGATATAGCAATTAAAATATCCAAACAAGTTAATTATGATCTTATAGGTTTTCATGGTCATACAATTTATCATAATGCAGACGAAAAAATTTCTAAGCAAATTGGCTTAGGTAATAGTTTATCAGGTAAAATTAATAAAACTGTAGTTTACGATTTCAGACAAAATGATATCAAAAATGGAGGGGAGGGAGCACCTTTAGCTCCAATTTACCACCTTGCACTTATAAAAACCTTATTCAGAGATAGTAACGTAAAAACCCCAATTTCAATATTAAATATTGGGGGTATAGCAAATATTACTGAAATTGATAAAAATTTTAAAATAACAAGTAGAGATATAGGACCAGGAAATTGCTTAATTGACAAGTGGATGAGAAAAAATTCTAACAAATCTTTTGATAAGGATGGTAATTTTGCAATAAAAGGTAAAACAGATAAATTTATTTTTGATCAATATATGGATAACTATTATTATAGCAAAATTAATTCTAGAAGATCTCTGGATACGAATGATTTTGATATTTCCTTTGCAAAAGGTCTTTCGTTAGAAAATGGAGCAACTACAATTACTGATTTAACATCTGAATTATTATCAAAAAAAATTGGAAATAATGATATTTATGTTTGCGGTGGTGGTAGAAAAAATAAATACTTAATTAATTCGTTGAAAAATAAAATTAAAAATAAAGTTTCCTCAATCGATGATTTAAGTATTGAAGGTGACTTTATAGAGTCACAAGCATTTGCTTTCCTAGCAATTAGATCTTACCTAGGATTACCTATTTCATTTCCGTCTACTACTAATTGTAAATCACCCACAGTTGGTGGTACTATTATTAAAAATTCTTAATTAATATAAAGCAGTCTCTTTTTTTATATATTTATTTAAAGATTTAATTAAAGCTAAATCACTTTTAGAGAAAAAATGATTTGCATCTTGAATAGACTCGAATTCAACTTTAATCCCTTTTTGTTCGCTTAGTCTTTTGTTTAAATCATTTATATGTTCTATTGGAACTAGTTCATCTTTTCTTCCATAAATC
This sequence comes from uncultured Pelagibacteraceae bacterium, assembly GCA_902518235.1. Taxonomy (GTDB): domain Bacteria; phylum Pseudomonadota; class Alphaproteobacteria; order Pelagibacterales; family Pelagibacteraceae; genus Pelagibacter. The sequence goes on from CABYFN010000007.1 coordinate 3,590, forward strand.
ATCGTGCCAGATGTGGGACATGGTGATAAAAAAGAAAAATCATAAACGTTAGGTTGAGGTGAAACAACAACGAACCTGTTTATTTCAGGTCTTCTCATTAGTAATTGCATTGCTATTAAAGATCCAAAAGAAAAACCCGAAATCCAACATTGAGAGTTATCAAAGTTTTCTCTTTCTAACCAATCTAAGGCAGCTGCTGCATCTGCAAGTTCTCCTTGCCCATTATCAAACTCACCATCACTTTTACCAACACCTCTAAAATTCACTCTACAAACTGAAAAATCATTATCTACAAATGTTTGAAATATATCGACAACAATTTTATTGTTCATTGTTCCACCGTACTGAGGATGTGGATGCAAAACCAACGCAATTGGCGAAGTGTTTTTTTTACTTTTAAAATATTTAGCTTCTAGTCTTCCTGCAGGACCTGGTATAAATATTTCTACAATTTTATTATCTACTGATGCCATTGATTATTAATCTCAAAAAAAATTAAGGTTTTTTCTATCAAAATTGAGTGACAAAATGCAAGTTTTTAAATAGCAATTAATCTTGACTAAAATAGTCGGGTATATATAAGTCCCGTGAATTGCGGAAAATATGAAATTATCAAGTAAAGGCAGATACGCTGTAATGGCTCTAGCGGATCTAGCAAAATTTGATTTAAAAGAGCCAGTATCGCTAAGAGATATATCTTTAAGACAAGGTATATCGCTTGTGTATTTGGAACAGCTTTTTTCAAAATTAAAAAAGAACAAAATTGTTACAAGCGTTAGAGGTAATAGAGGTGGCTACGTATTATCAAAACAAGCTTCTGAAATAAAAATTTCAGATGTATTTATTGCGGTCGATGAAAAAGTACAAACAGTTGGGTGTGAAAAACATTCAGAGAATGGCTGTAACGGTAAATCTTCTAAATGTATTACGCATGATTTATGGGATGAGTTAGAAGATTATATAAATAATTTTTTCCAACAAAAAACATTAAGTGATTTAATTAATAAGAGAATTTTAAATGGATAACAGACAAAAAGAAATTGAAAATCTAAAAGATTATAAGTACGGTTTTACAACTGATATTGAAAATACAAGAGCACCCAAGGGATTAAATGAAGATGTGATAAAATTTATCTCTAACATTAAAAAAGAACCACAATGGATGCTTGATTTTAGATTAAAAGCATATGAAAGATTTAAACAGTTAAAAGAACCTGATTGGCAAAAACCAAAATATCCAAAAATAGATTACCAAGATTTATATTATTATTCGGCACCCAAAAGTATGAAAGATAAGCCAAAGAACTTAGATGATTTAGACCCTAAACTTTTAGAAACTTATAAAAAATTAGGTATACCATTACAAGAGCAAAAAAGACTTAATGGGATAGCAGTTGATGCAGTATTTGACTCTGTTTCTGTCGCAACAACATTTAGAGAAGAACTTACGAAACAGGGAATTATTTTTTGTCCAATTTCAGAAGCTATACAAAATCATCCTGAATTAGTTAAAAAATATTTAGGTTCGGTTATACCAGTCACTGACCATTTTTTTGCAACTTTAAACTCTGCAGTTTTTACTGATGGATCATTTGCCTACATACCTGAAGGTATACGTTGCCCAATGGAACTTTCAACATACTTTAGAATTAACGCATCTAATACAGGACAATTTGAAAGAACACTAATAGTTGCTGATAAGGGAAGCTATGTAAGTTATTTAGAAGGTTGCACCGCTCCAATGCGAGATGAAAATCAATTACATGCTGCAAATGTTGAATTAGTTGCGTTAGATGATGCAGAGATAAAATATTCTACAGTTCAGAATTGGTATCCTGGTGATAAAGATGGAAAAGGTGGAATTTATAATTTTGTTACAAAGCGCGGATTGTGCAAAGGAAAGAACTCAAAAATCTCTTGGACGCAAGTCGAAACTGGTTCTGCCATTACTTGGAAATATCCAAGCTGCATTTTAAAAGGTGATAATTCGGTTGGTGAATTTTACTCTATAGCTATTACAAATAATCATCAAAAAGCAGATACTGGAACTAAAATGATACATTTAGGAAAAAATACTAAAAGTAAAATAATATCAAAAGGTATTAGTGCTGGTTTCTCAGATATGACCTATAGAGGTTTAGTTGATATCTCTTCAAAAGCCGCAAATTCCAATAATTATACTCAATGTGACTCTTTATTAATGGGTAACAAATGTGGGGCGCATACAGTTCCGTACATTAAAAATAAAAATTCAGAGTCTAATATTGCTCATGAAGCAACAACATCAAAAATTAGCGAAGAACAGTTACATTACTGTCAACAGAGAGGTTTGAGTGCTGAAGAGGCAGTAGGGTTGATTGTTAATGGATTTTGTAAAGAGGTATTACAACAATTACCAATGGAATTTGCTGTAGAGGCTCAAAAACTAGTTGGTATTAGCTTAGAAGGAAGCGTTGGCTAATGTTAAAAATAAATAAATTAAACGCAAAAATTGATAGTAAAGAAATTTTAAAAGAATTTTCTTTAAATATAAATCCTGGAGAGGTTCACGCTATTATGGGTCCAAATGGATCTGGTAAAAGCACATTATCAAATATTTTGTCAGGTAAAAAAGGATATGAAGTTTCAGGAGAAGTACTATTTGAGGAAAAAGATTTGTTTGAGCTAGAAACAGAGGAAAGAGCCCATAAAGGTATTTTTCTTGCTTTTCAATATCCATTAGAAATACCAGGTGTAAATACAAATATATTCCTAAAGACTTCATTGAATGCAGTAAGGAAAGCAAGAGGTGAAAAAGAGCTTGATGCAATAGAATTTTTAAAATTAGTGAAAGAAAAATCCAAAGAACTTAAATTTGATGAGGAAAAATTAAATAGACAACTAAATGTTGGTTTTTCAGGTGGAGAAAAAAAGAAAAATGAAATTTTACAAATGTCATTATTAGCTCCTAAGTTATCAATTTTAGATGAAACAGACTCAGGTCTAGATATTGATGCATTAAGAATTGTAGCCGATGGTGTTAATTCATTAAGGGATAATAAAAATTCATTTTTAATAATTACACATTACCAAAGATTACTTGATTATATTAAACCTGATTTTGTCCATGTTTTAATGGATGGAAAAATTGTTAAATCTGGTGGGGCCGAGTTAGCTTTGGAGCTAGAAAAAAAGGGGTATGAAAATTTTCATTAGATGAAAGAGCAATTACAAAAAGATTTTGATAATACTGTTAGAAATTTAACTTTATCTCAAAAAGATATTGAAATAAAAAAATTTTATTTAGATAATTTTATTAACAAAGGTTTTCCAAACAGAAAAGAAGAAGACTGGAAATTTTCTGATCTTAACCAAATAATAAAAAAAAATATTGGAGAGCTAAGCTTTTATAGTGACTATACTTCTACAAATAAAGTTGATACTTCTGCATTCGTAGATGGTCTAGAGCATAACAAAATAGTATTTATAAATGGAAGAATAGAAAAAATTGATTTTGATTATGAAAAAAAAGACCAAATAGAAATAATTGATCAGTCGGAGACTATTAATAAATTTAATAGTAATAGTTCTTTATCTGACTTAAATAGCGCCTTTACTAACAAGTCTTTTAAAATAGTGGTTAAAGAGGGTTATCAATTAACAAAACCTCTAATTATCTATCATACAACCAACTCAAAAATTTGGTCTAAAAATATTAATTTAAGATTAAATTTTGAATTATATGAAAATAGTTCATTAAGATTAATCGATTTATTTAAAGATACTTCAGAAAAAAATTTTTTAAATATTTTTTACAACTTTGATTTAAAAGAAAATTCTGTTTTAAAAAATTACAAAGTAGATAAATTAGAAAATAAAAATATTAAGTATTCCTTTAATAATATTGAGCAAGATAAAAATAGTATTTCAGAAACATTTATTTTATCCTCAGGATCTAATTTTTGTAAGAATGAAATTAATTGTAACTTAAATGGAGAATATTCATCAGCTTTTGTAAATGGTATTTTCTCTATAAATAATAATAAACATCATGAAATCAGAACAATAATAAATCACTTAACTGAAAATACAAAAAGTTATCAACTTATAAAAAGTGTTTTAGAAGATAGTTCAAGAGCAGTATATCAAGGAAAAATATTTGTTAACTCTAAAGCACAGAAAACTGATGGTTATCAACTAAGTAAAGCAATACTGTTAAATAAAGATTCCGAGTTCAATGCTAAACCAGAGTTAGAAATTTATGCAGATGACGTAAAATGTTCACACGGTTCTGCATCTGGTAGTCTCAATGAGGACTCGATATTTTACTTAATGTCAAGGGGATTAAATTATCAACAATCGAGAGAACTTTTGATAAATGGTTTTCTATTAGATGTTGTTGAAAAAATTACTGATCCTGAAATAAAAAATTTAATTAAAAATATGATTGGAATTAAGGAATGAAAATAGAGAACATAAAAACTGAGTTTCCAATATTTGATGAAAAAATCCAAAACAATGATTTAGTCTATTTAGATAGTGCGAACTCATCACAAAAACCAAAAGTTGTAGCTGATAAAATCAATGAATTTTATACTAAACAATTTTCAAATGTTGGAAGAAGTGTCCATTATTTAGCAGTTGCAGCAACAAACTTGTATGAAAATACAAGATCTTCTGTGCAAAAATATATTAATGCTAAAGACAAAAATGAGATAGTTTTTACCAAAGGAGCGACAGAAGCATTAAATTTAGTAGCCAATACTCTAGGGCAAAAATATCTGAATGAAGGTGATGAAATTTTAATTACAGAGCTTGAGCATCATTCAAATTATGTGCCTTGGCATTTCTTAAGAAAATCAAAAAATATTAAAATTAATTTTGCAGAGGTAAATGATGATGGTGACATTTCTTTAGAGGATATTGAAAAAAAAATAACATCAAAGACTAAAGTAATAGCAATTACTCATTTATCTAACGTGACAGGAGCAATATTGCCTGTTAAAGAAATAACAGATTTAGCTCATTCAAAAGGGATAATAGTTGTCATTGATGGTTGCCAGGGAGCTCCTCATTTAAAATTAGATATGCAAGACTTAGATTGTGATTTTTATGCAATATCATGCCATAAAATGTACGGACCAACTGGACTAGGTATTTTATACGGTAAAAAAAAGTGGTTAGAAGAGCTGCCACCTTATCAAGGTGGAGGTGGCATGATTAGAGAAGTCAAAAAAGATAAAATATCTTATGGAGATTTGCCGAATAAATACGAAGCTGGCACCATGGCTACAGCTCAAGTTATTGCATTTGATCAGTCAATAAAGTTTATGGAGAGTGTCGGAATAGAGAATATTATGAAACACGAGGCTGATTTAGTTGAATATGGTCAAGAATTGTTACAAAAAAATAATTCTGTTAAATTGATTGGTAGTCCAAAAAATAAAGGTGGAGTTTTATCATTTACTTTAGAGGGTATTCACCCACACGACATTGCAACAATACTTGATGAAGATGGTGTTGCTATAAGAGCAGGCCATCATTGCTGTCAAATATTACATGATAAATTAAATATACCTGCTAGTGCAAGAGCGTCGGTTGGAATTTATAATACTAAAGATGATTTAGACAAGTTAAACGACTCAATTAATAACTGTAAAAAAATATTCAATTTAAAATGAACTTAAAAGAGCTTTATCAAGAAATTATTTTAGAACATGGAAAAAATCCAAGAAATCTTGGTAAAACACATGAATTTAATAAAGATGCCAAAGGTCATAATCCATTATGTGGAGACAATGTTCATGTTTATCTTAAATTAAACGGACAAAAAATAGTAGAGGATATTTCATTTGAGGGAAGTGGATGTGCTATTTCAATGGCATCAGCTTCAATCATGACTGACTTAATCAAAGGCAAAAACGAACACGAGGCTAAGGAGATAGTTGAAGATTTTTTAGGAATGATAAAAGAAAATCCAGAATTAAAATCAGAATACTTAAAAGAAGATGAAAAAACTAAATTAATGTGTTTATCTGGTGTTAAACAATATCCAATGAGAGTAAAGTGTGCAACATTATCATGGCATACCTTTGTATCTGCATTAGACAACTCAGAGGAAACCACTAATACCGAGTCGTAACTTTATGGAATTAAAAGAAAAAGTAATTGAAGAAATTAAAAAAATTTATGATCCTGAGATTCCAGTAAATATTTATGAACTTGGATTAATATATGACATTGCTGTAGATAAAAAAAATATTAGTGTAAAAATGACACTTACTACTCCAAATTGTCCAGTGGCTGAAAGTTTGCCTAAAGAAGTTAAAGATAGTATTATGCAATTAGAAGAAGTTGACAAAGTAGATTTAGATTTAGTTTGGGAACCACCATGGGATAAATCTATGATGTCAGAGGCAGCAAAACTAGAATTAAATTTATGACGAAACAAGTTATATCATTAAGCAACCAAGCAGCAGACAGGATAAAAGAAATTATGTCTTCTGCTAATGATGAATCAATTGGTGTTAGAGTTGGAGTAAAATCAGGTGGATGCGCAGGAATGTCTTATATTATGGAATACACAAAGGAAATAAATCCTAATGATGAGGTTATTGAAGATAAAGGAGTTAAAGTATTCATTGATCCAGCAGCAGTAATGTATCTTTTTGGAACTGAAATGGATTATAAAAAAGAGGAATTTTCTTCTCAATTTGTATTTAACAATCCAAATGAAACTGAAAGATGTGGTTGTGGAGAGTCTTTTAAAGTTTAATTACTGGTAATAGGAAATAAACCAATATTGGCCTATTTTATTCATAGAATAAGTCTTATTTTTTCTTCGTTTAGGTCTTTTAATTTCAGGTTTTTTAAAACCAATAATATTCTTTAAATTTGATATGAACTTAGTCATACCTTTTCATAACAAAATTAAATGAAATTAGAATTCTAATATGGGAATACCTGATATTACTTCAGGTAATCCCATAAAATTAAGCCTTTTAACAGCTGTAATACATATCGAATTCGATAGGGTGCGGTGTATGTTCAAAATTATGAATTTCCTCATATTTAAGTTCAATGTACGCATCTATTTGATCATCAGTAAATACATTACCTTGAGTTAAGAAACTTCTATCTTTATCTAAAGCTTCCATTGCTTCTCTTAAAGAACCGCAAACAGTTGGCACTTTCTTAACTTGCTTTTCTGATAAAGCATAAAGGTCTTTGTCAAACGATTTACCTGGATCAATTTTATTTTTTATTCCATCAATTCCAGCCATAAGCATGGAAGCAAAAGTTAAATATGGATTACCAGAAGCATCAGGAAATCTTATTTCACATCTTGCACCTTTTTTACTTAACGTAATTGGTATTCTACATGAAGCTGATCTGTTTCTTGCTGAGTATGCAAGTAAAACTGGAGCTTCAAATCCTGGAATTAATCTCTTATAACTATTTGTAGTAGCATTTGAAAATGCATTTATAGCTTTTGCATGTTTCAACACACCGCCAATATAATACAATGCTGTCTGTGAAAGATTTGCATATTTATTTCCAGAAAACAGTGGATTCTTGCCTTTCCAAATAGATTGGTGAACATGCATTCCAGATCCGTTATCTCCTTTTACAGGTTTTGGCATAAATGTTGCAGTTTTACCGAAAGAGTGAGTAACCATTTGAACTACGTATTTATATAATTGAACATTATCAGCTTGATCAACTAAAGTTCCAAATAGCATGCCTAGCTCATGTTGACTGGGAGCAACTTCATGGTGATGTTTTTCAACCTTTATCCCAACATCCCTTAAACCTTTTAGATATTCGCCTCTCATATCTTGAGCACTATCTACAGGTGGAACAGGAAAGTATCCTCCCTTAACTCCAGGTCTATGACCCATGTTTCCATTGGCGTAAGATTTGCCTGAATTATAAGGTCCTTCAGTACTATCTATTGAAAAACCAGTTTCATTCATTTCATTTTTAATTTTTACATCATCAAATACAAAAAATTCTGGTTCTGGTCCAAAATAAGCTTTATCTCCAATTCCTGTTTTTTTTAAGTATGCCTCTGCTTTTTTTGCAATTCCTCTTGGATCTCTTTCATAAGGAGTTCTTTTTACCGCATCTAAAACGTCACAAAACAAAATCATAGTATTGTGAGATGTGTAAGGGTCGATAACCGTTCTACTTAGGTCTGGTTTTAATATCATATCAGACTCATTAATTGCTTTCCAACCAGCAATAGACGATCCATCAAAAAATACGCCATCGTTTAACATTTCGTCATCAACAATTGTTGTATCCATAGTTACATGTTGAAGTTTACCTCTAGGATCTGTAAATCTTAAATCTACAAACTCTACATCTTTTGTTTTCATTAGTTTTAAAACGTCTTTAGCGCTCATAAAATCTCCTATAATTTTTTAATTTTCTTATCAGTTCAGAAAAGATAAATAATGCCTATAAAATAGATATCACATATGCTTTTTTTACATATATATTAACCTTAAAAAATTGGAATTTTCAATCAATCTTGAGTTGCAAAAATGAGTTTATTAAACAAAGAGCCAGTTAAAAGAGCTGAAAAAGCATTAAAACAGTTTAATGAGACTTTATCAGTCACAGAATTAGAAAATACCGCAAGAACAGCGATTGATGCAGCAACATCATTAAACTGTGAAGTAGGAGCAATTGTCAAAAGCTTACTTTTTAAAAATGGAGATAATTATTTTTTATGTTTGGTATCTGGTGACAAAAGATGTTCATTAAAGAAACTAAAAAAATTTTTTAATAGCAAAGATTTAAGTATGGCATCTCCAGATGAAGTGAAAGATCAAACTGGATATACGATTGGGGGAGTTTCACCTATTGGTCATATAAATAGTTTACAGATATTAATTGATAGTTCATTAAATAGGTTTAAAAATTTGTATGCTGCTGCAGGACATCCTAATTGTATTTTCAAAATCAACTTTGTAGATCTGTTAAAATTAACTAATGGTTCATTAGAAGACATTGTAGAATGAAAACTCCAAACACTACCGATTATTTTATTCTTACTTTTTTAGCTCTACTTTGGGCTTCAGCTTTTTTTAATATTAAAATTGCAACATATTCTTATGGACCAATAACTATAGCTTTTTTAAGAATTTTTTTTGGAATGATACCTCTAATATTACTTTGTTATTTCAAAAAAATTAAAATCGAAGCTTTTTCAAAGGATTGGAAATGGTTTGCAGCAATTGGTATTATTAATTTAGTTATACCTTTTTTCCTAATAGCATACGGAGTTCAAAAGGTTCAAAGTAACTTAGCTGCAATTTTAATGTCAACAACACCTATAAGCGCAACAATACTCGCACATTTCTTTGCAGATGGAGAGAAAATAAACGTAATAAAAATATTCGGAATAGTGTTAGGATTTTCTGGAATTGTTTATTTATTTTCAGAAAATTTACTTATAAATAATGAAAATTTATTTTCTGCTCTTATGATCCTATTGGGATCCACTTTTTATGTTATTGGAGGAATTTTAACATTAAAAATTAGTAATAAAAAAAATGAAAATTTAACTGCATCAATTCTTATTTGGGGAGCTATAATTGCTTGTCCAATATCACTAATAATTGAGCAACCATGGAATTTAAATCCATCATTAAAGTCTACATTATCTTTGATTTATCTTGGTATTTTTCCAACTGGAATAGCATGGCTATTAAGATTTATGATTTTAAAGAAAAATGGCTTAGTTTTTCAAAGTCAGGTCGCTTATTTAATACCAATTTTTGGTGTAATTTTAGGATATATTTTCCTAAACGAATTAGTGACACCTAAAATTTTAATTGCTCTATGTGCTGTTGTCTTAGGAATTTACTTTGTAAAAAAAGCAGGGGACAAAAAAATACAAAATATATAAAAATAAATAATTCTAATTTATTTTTAATTTTTCAAATTTTTTTGACTTAACTGACTTTTGCGCACCCTCTGCTAAAATTATAGACTTTCTTCCATCTTCAAAAACAGCTCTAGGTTTAATATTTTTTTTACAAAATTTTGCTAGGTCATATAATTGCAGACTAAAAGCTTCTGCGTATCTCTCTATAAAAAAATGGAGGAGAGGGGATTTATTATTTGTAGAATTTTTTAAAAAAAGATTGGTTTCTGTATCTCTTTTATTATCAGATATCATCATTCCTTTTGTGCCAAAAAGCTCAACCCTTTGGTCATAACCAAAACTACAATGTCTTGAATTAGTTATAACGCATTGTACTCCTTTTCTCGACTTAAGCACCGTAGTTGCAAGTTCAAAGTCTTTTATCTTATTAAACCTTTGGTCTGATATATTACTTCCAGTAGCAAAAACTGATAAAAATTCATCTGAACCCAAGTAATATCTTGCTAAATCAAAATCATGAATCATCATATCTTTAAAAATACCCCCCGAAACTTTTAAATAAGATAATGAAGGAGGAGAAGGGTCTCGACTAGTTATAATAATTTTCTCTAGTTTGCCTATTTTATTTTTTAATAAATTCTTTTTTAGTAAATTATGTCCAGGATCATATCTTCTATTAAAACCTATTTGTACTTTAGGGTTAAGTTTTTTAATTTTCTTTAGAGATGAATTAATTTTATTTAGATTTAAATCTAGTGGTTTTTCACAAAAGACCACTTTTTTATATTTCGCACCCTTTTCAATAAATTTTAAATGCGTAGAAGTAGAGGAGGCTATAAAAATACATTTAATTTCGTTATCTTTAAAAGCAATATCTGGATTATTTATTGAAATAGCATTAAATCTTTTTGAAATTTTGCTTGATAAATTTTTATTTAAATCAAAAACATATTTTAAATCAAATTCACTATTTTTTCTTAAATTATCAGCATGCATCTGGCCAATTCTGCCAAGGCCAAACAGAGCAGTTTTTATTTTATTTTTACCCATCTTTTTTTTCTGTTTGAAACTTTGCATGCTTCAATAAATTTTGCAGTTTCAAGTCCCTCATCCTCATTTGGATAAAAATACCTTTTTTTTGCTTTTTTTTTCAAAGAATCTGCAAATTCACGATAAATATTTGCAAATGCATCCAAATATCCTTCAGGATGTCCAAATTTTAATCTAGAAAATTTTTTAGATAATTCAGCATTAAAAAAACCTCTTTCAATAAATTTAACAGCACCATTGGATGGATTAAGTTTTAAATAGTTTGGATCGTTTTGAACCCATTCCAAACTTCCTTTCGTTCCAAATATTCTTATTCGTAATCCATAAACACCACCTCTAGCCATCACACTTGTCCAAAACATTCCTTTAGCTCCATTATTAAAATTAATCATTACTTGAGCATTGTTGTCCATTTTAATTTTATTTGAAACTTGTTTAATATCTGCAAAAATAGTTTCACCTTTTAAACCTGATATATAAGTTGCCATATGATATGCATGGGAGCCAATTTCATTCAAGACTGCTGAAGCTCCAACAATATTTTTATCTATTTTCCATTTAAATTTTTTCTTTGCATTTTTTTGCGAGATATCTTCTCCACCTGACCAATCCTGAACATATTCAACATTTACATATTCAACTTTTCCAATTTTACCTTTTTCAACCAATACTTTTGCCTCTCTAACCATAGGATAAGCAGAATAATTATGTGTCAAAGCATACTTAATTTTTTTATTTGATTTTATTTTTTTAAATAATTTCTTAGCTTGAGTAAGATTCCCAGCAAATGGTTTATCAGAAATTACATGTATATTTTTATCAATAAATTTTTCTGCAATAATTTGGTGACTTGAAGGAGGTGTCATTATTGCAACAACGTTTATGCCATCTTCTCTCGCTGCTTCTCTTTCAGCCATTTCTCTAAAATTTGAATAGCATCTCTCTTTTAAAATACCTAGGCTTTGACCAAAGCTTTTAGATAGCTTTGAATTTCTCGAAAAAACACCCGCTACTATCTCATATTGATTGTCAAATCTTGATGAAATTCTATGAACATGACCAATCCAAGATTTTGGACCACCTCCAACTACCCCAAGCTGAATTTTTTTTCCTTTAATTAATCTCATGATTAAATATATCTTAACAAATAAAAAATTTATGTCAGTAAAATTAGGTATAGCACCAATTGCTTGGAGTAATGATGACATGCCTGAGCTAGGTGGAGACACTCCTCTTGAGCAATGTTTGTCAGAAGCAAGTCAGGCTGGATTTGTTGGGATTGAGTCAGGTGGTAAATTCCCAAAAACATCCAAAGAATTGTTACCAAAATTAGATAAGTATAACTTAAAATTATGTTCTGGTTGGTATAGCGGAAATCTTAGAAAAAATTCTGTTGAACAAGAAAAAAATTTAATTCAAGACCAACTTAAATTATTTAAAGATTGTGAAGCTCCATGCATCGTTTTTGCTGAAGTTTTTGGGTCAATACAGGGTGATCCAACAAAAAAACTTTCCAATAGGCCTAAAATGACGGATCAAGAATGGAAAGATTATTGCGTAAAAATATCTGAACTTGCAAAATATCTTGAAGATGAAGGTATGCCTTTGGCTTACCACCATCATATGGGTACAGTAATAGAAACAGAAGAAGAAACTATTAGATTACTAGAAAATACAAATGATAGTGTAAAATTAACTTTAGATACGGGTCATATGTTATTTGCTCAGGGAAATTCAATTAATATAATTAATAAATTTAAGGAAAGAGTTATCCACATTCATTGCAAAGATATTAGGGAGGAAGTATTAAAAAAAGCTCTTTCTGAAGATTTAAGTTTTAGAGATGCCTTTTTAGAAGGTGCTTTTACCGTACCTGGCGATGGGTGTATCGACTATAAACCACTGTTTGATATTTTAAAAAAAAATAATTATCAAGGTTGGCTTGTTGTAGAAGCTGAACAAGACCCTAAAAAAGCTAATCCACTTGAATATGCTATTAAAGGTTATAAATATATTTCAGATACTTTAAGGAAATCAAATCTGGAGATTAATAATCTATAATTTAACTTTTTTACTGTCTTCAAGTTTTCCATCAAAAAAATCAAAAATATTTTGAATAGTTTCTTTTGCCATTCTTGTCATACATTCTTCAGTAAATGCTGCAGCATGAGGACTAAGGAAAACTTTGTCATTTTTTAATAGAGGATTATCAGCTTCTGGAGGTTCTACCTCAAATACATCAATTCCTGCTCCAAAAATCAAATTCTCATTTAAGGCTTTATCTAAGTCTTTCTCATTAATAATACCGCCTCTTGCAGCATTTATAATGATGCAGTTTTTTTTCATCGTTTTAAGAAGATTGTAATTTATAATATTTTTAGTTTGATCAGTTAAAGGTATATGGAGTGATACAGCATCCATATCTTTAATAGCCTTTGATAAATCTTCAACTTTTTTTCCACCCATTTTGCTTATTGTTTCTGCATCTACAAATGGATCATAAACAAAAACGTTCATTTCAAATCCTAAACATCTTTTAATCAACGCTTTTCCTATTCTTCCAAATCCAGCTATAAGAATGTTTTTGTCCCAAATCTCTATAGTTTTTTGTAATTTATTTCTTTCAGTAAATTTTCCACTTTTGACTGAATTGTCATACATATTTTTTCTTTTTGAGATGCTTAAAAGCATGAAAAGAACATGTTCTGCAACTGCTACAGCATTTGCTGTTGCAGTTATTGCTACATCTATATTCCCCTTTTTACAGCTATTTAAATCAATATTATCGTAACCAACTCCATGTCTTGAAATTATTTTAAGGTTTTTCGCATTTTCAATTGCTTCTGCAGGCAATATTGAGGTTCTTAAAGAAACTGCATCTGCATCGACAATTTTTTGTTTCACGTTTTCAACGCTTAAATCTTCAACTACTTCATAGTTATAGTTACTATTACTTTTTAATAACTCCATACCTTTTTCATGAATTGGTTGGACAATGAGAATTTTTTTCATAATTTTAAAAAAGAAATTATACTAGTCTAGCAAGATCTCTTTTGCTATTTTTAAATGTTGGAAGTGGATACTTAAATGCATACTTTCTTGGAATACATTTATTCTTTGCCTTTTCCCATAAAGCAATCCATTGTTTAAAGTTGTGGATAGTGATATTTTTTTTGTTTTTACTTCTTACATAAAAATTTGGCAAAGGTTTTCTACCAGACGGGGTTCCAGCTCTATTATATCTTAAATCAGCACTAATTCTAAAATCATTAGTTCTGTTAGGTAATGAGCAATGAATTGAATGTTTGTGCAAAATAATAATATCACCAACATTAGCCTCCAGAAAAACTGGCTTGTAATTATCAAGTAGTTTACTATCTTTTATTTCAACCTGACCTCTATATCCGGATATATGATTTAATAATCCTAATTTATTAATTTCTTTTACCGTAATCATACATCCATTTTTTTTAGAAGTTTTAGTAAATGGAATCCAAACAGTGACCATATCAGTTAATCTTTGTCCCAATGATGATAATACAGCTGCATCTTGATGCCATGGCGTTCTACCTGATAGACCATCATGTATAGAATGTTTTGGTAATTTGCTCTCTGGCTGTTTAATTCTTGTATTTTGCACTGGATTTGACAAAATTTCCGGCCCTAATAATTTTTCAACTACATCCAAGATTTTTTTGTGATTTATTAAGTTCCACAAAGATTGAGAGGCAAAGTAATCACTGTCCTTTTTTACATGATCTCTAGGAAGTCTAGTATTAAAATACTGATCAAGATCATAAATATTTAGCTTTGAAATGTATGTGTATTTTTTCCTAAAGTTATATTTAAAAATCTTTTCTTTCATGTGGTCTGGAGCAAATTTATGAACTAAATTGTCCATTACATATTCCATATCATTTAAAATGGGTTTTAAATCTTTATCGAAATTAAGAACATTTTTTACTCTTAAGTAACCATCTCTATCTAAAATGTTCCTTAATTTAGTCATAGTTTACTAATTATCAGAATTTAGCTGTACATACCTTCTTTTACTTTAATCATTTTGTACATTAGGTCATTCAAGGGTGTAGCTATTCCATGTTTTTTTCCTATTTTAGATACAGCGCCACTTATGAAATCAATTTCAGTTTTTCTTTTATAAAGTACATCAAAAGCCATTGATGATTTATTTGTTTGTTTTGAATCAACAATCTTATTAAACATGAATAAACACTCATCCTCTGAAACATCAACACCATCTGCTAAAGCAACATCTCTTGTTTCTAAAATTATCTCTTTACCTAAACTTCTTGAGACGTCGTTGGCATTATTATTTATGTAAAGATCAGTGTGATGCAGATCAAAAATAGCCGAAAGTGGGCCTATCGCGGTTAATGCAAAAAGTTTCATCCACTTTCTTTTTTTTACATCCTCAGCTGCAATCATTTCTAAATTATGAGCAGTAAATGTGTCTGCAATTTCAGTTATTCTATCTGTTATCCCACCATCATATTCTCCAATCCAAGAGGGTAGAGCTGCATGATTCATAATATGACCAGGGCCTAAGATATTTGATGCTTGAGTTGTTGTTCCACCAATTACTTTTTCGTCGCCAACAATACTTTTAATTATTGCCTCATGTCCAATTCCATTTTGAAAAGACATAAAAACTGTTTTATCGCCAATAATATTTATAATACTTTTTAATGCAGGCTCTAAAGCTGTTGCTTTACACATGACTATCACAGCATCAACTTTTCCAATTGTAGATGGATCTGATGTTGCTGGTACTTTTATGAATCTATCACCACCATGACCATCCATTTTTAGACCATTTTTATTTATTTCATCAACATGCTCTTTCCAAACATCAATGAGCGTTACATTTAGACCTTTTTCAGATAGTAGACCCCCAAATAGACATCCCATTGCTCCCGCTCCAAGAACTGCAACTTTTAAATCTTTATTATTCATTTTTAAGAAACAAATATATTAATGTATAGAAATTATGCAATATATTATGTAACTAATTTATATATGGAATTAAAAATAGAAAAAGGAATTTTCAAGGAATTTGATTTGGATGAGATAACAAGTGCGTTGCAAGTTGGATTGTCAAAAAATTTTGAAAGTGTCACAGCAAAGATAGTTGATTGTCCAAATTTAAGAGATTGGAATTGTCCTTCAGAAGGAATGAGTGGTAACCAAAGAATAATTGATGTTGGAGGAGAACCGTATATGCACGATCCTAAATATATTGGTGCTGAATTCGATTATGCAGAAATATCAAAATTGATTGGGTCAGAAAAATCATACGCACTTGGTGCAGGATCTGGAGCAATGTCTTGTCTTGATGGGCACTGTGGTGAATTGGTTATAAACGAAAACTTAACAACAAAGGAGTATAGATCTTTAATAGCAAGAGTAGGTACAGATAAAAAATGTATTGTAGAGGACTATAATGACAGTAAACATGGTGGACTTGGCAATGTTTATTATTCAGATGGTGTTAAGGGTAAAGTTATTTATTTAAAGATAAAGAAAAGAATTGGAAAACAAGGCTCATTGCCTCAAGCAATCAGAGCAGCACTTTCAGAAAATTTAAAAATATTTAACAATGATCATATCGCTTTAGCTGGTGTATTTAGAGTTTTAAATGGAAAAATAAGATCGCATGTTCAACCAGATTATAAGGATATAAAACATGAATACTACGATCCAAAATTAATGAAATGTACAAAAGATTTTCTTCAATTTTATGAGCCAGTAGGGCCAAAATTACAATGTTATACCGTTTTATGGACAGGAGATCCAATGGGTGGAGAATTAAATCTAAGAGAGTCTGGAGAGCATACACATTTTCATTCATACGAACATAAAAATGATGCAGGACATTATCATTTTGATGTGACACCAGACGAGATAGAATACGAAGGATATTTTAATACTGCACAAGAAGTTCACAGAGTAAATAATATTTACAAAGAATTAGCTGCGAAAAATTAATTTAGTAAGTTTCAGACTCTTTTTTGCTTATTGAGCCTTTCATTTTTTCTACAATTGCCTTAGCACCAGCGCTCATTGCCCTTTGATCTGCTCCTATAGTTACAAAGTTAAATCCTTTATCGATCATTTTTTGTGCATACTCAGGTGTTCCATTATGAATTCCTGCAAAAATATTATTTTTTTTAGCATGCTCTAAAATTCTAAGAATTTCAGAATATGCCTTTGTATCTTCTGGTCTATCAAATCCAGGCTTTTCTCCAATTGCTAAACTTAAGTCAGCTGGGCCAATATATATTCCATCTACACCATCTGTAGACATAATTTCATCTAATTTATCTAATGATTCTTTTGTTTCAATCATAGCTAATTTTAAAATTTCATCATTTGCATGGTCGGCATAATCAGCTCCACCATAAATCAATCCTCTAACAGGACCAAAACTTCTATATCCTCTTGGAGGATACATGCATGCTTGTACAAATCTTTCTGCCTCTTCTTTATTGCTAACCATAGGACATATAATTCCATAACAACCGGCGTCTAGAATTTTCATTATTTGACCTGGTTCATTCCAATTTACTCTAGCAAGAGGAGTTACATCAGTTGATGAAATAGTTTGAAGCATTGGAAGTGCATTTGTGTAATCAACAAGTCCATGCTGCATGTCTACAGTTAGAGAATCCCAACCTTGATGCGCCATAACTTCTGCTGATACAGTGCTTGGTATTTGTAACCAACCATTTACAACAGGCTTACCTTCAGCCATCATTTGTTTGACTTTATTTTTTCTCATTAATAATTGAGACCGAAGTGAGTATACTTAACGTTCAAATAATCTTTGATGGCCATAGAACCACCTTCTCTTCCATAACCTGTTTGTTTTATTCCTCCAAAAGGCACTTCAGCAAAAGCAATTGTTGGATGGTTCACTGCGCATGTTCCAGTTTCCATTTTTTCTGAGACTTTGTGCGCTTTTTCTAAGGAATTTGTGTAGATATAGCTTGCTAAACCAAGGTCATTATCATTAGCTCGCTTAACAACTTCATCTGTGTCTTTAAAAGTAAGCAATGGAACTAAAGGTCCAAATGGCTCTTCTTTAGCAATTGTAAAATTATCTTTAACATTGTCAAAAATAGTTGGTTCGTAAAAATACCCTTTATTAAAACCAGCAGGTCTTTTTCCACCACATAAAACAGTCGCTCCTTCGCTTTTAGTTTTTTCTACTAATGCCTCTATTTCATTTAATCTTTTTTCTGTTGTTAAAGGCCCCAGAATTGTATCTTCATCCATACCGTTACCAACTTTAAGCTTAGTAACCTTTTCAACTAATGTTTTAGCAAATTCATCTTTTTTACTTTCATGAATATAAAATCTAGCAGGTGATATACAAACTTGACCATTATTTCTAAATTTAGCAGTGATTGCCATGTCAGTAACTTTATTAATATCTACATCGTCAAAAACAATAAAAGGTGAATGACCACTTAACTCCATTGTAACTCTTTGCACTTTTTCAGCAGCTTGTTTTAAAATTAGTTTTCCAACTCTTGTTGAACCAGTTATAGAAACTTTTTTTACTATATCAGATGATATTAATTGAGATGAAATTTTAGCTGGGTCACCAGATAATAAATTTACTACTCCTGGAGGAACACCCGCATCATTTATAATATTCATAAGTTCCATTACACTACCTGGAGTAATTACATCAGGCTTACAAATTACTGAACATCCTGCAGCTAAAGCAGTGGAAATTTTTCTTGAAGATAAAACTATTGGAAAATTCCATGGTATTAATCCAGCAACTACTCCAACTGGCTCATATTTTACATACATTCTTGTATGTTCAAATCTACTTTCAACTATTTGACCATAAATTCTTTTTGTCTCTTCAGAGTTCCATTCAAAAATATCTGCAGCTCCTCCAACTTCTCCTTTTGCTTCTGAGAGTGGCTTTCCAACTTCTAATGTTAACCACTTAGCTAATACATCAGTTCTCTCTCTCATTAGGTCGGCAATTTTTCTTATAATTTTTGATCTTTGCCAAGGTGGAGTATTTCTCCAAACCTCAAGACCTTTTTCTGCAGACTTAAGTGCTTTGTTTACATCTTCTTCACCTGCTTTGGATGCCTTACCTAAAACTTCCTCAGTTGCAGGATTTAAAACATCATAAGTTTCATTATTTTGTGATGCTTGCCATTTGCCATCAATGAATTGTCCAAATTTGCTATACATAATTTTTATTTTGTGGTTTATTAGTTGAATATTTGAGGAGAATATAACTAGAAAAATGAGAAAAATAAAGCTTACTTGCGCGCATGCATTGGTTAAACATTTAATCGCTCAAAAAGTCTATATTGATGGTCAAGTTAAGCCTTTGTTTCCTGGTGTATTCGGTATATTTGGACATGGAAATGTCGCCTGTCTAGGACAAGCATTAGAGGAAAATAAAGATCAACTTCCAACATACAGGGGTCATCACGAACAAAATATGGCTTTAACAGGTGTTGCTTATGCAAGAGCTAAAAGAAGAAAGCAAATTTTTATTGCAACAAGTTCGGTTGGACCAGGATCTACAAACCTAGTTACAGCATCAGCTGTAGCAATGAGTAATAGATTACCAATTTTATTTTTACCTGGAGACACTTACGCAAATAGAATGCCAGATCCAGTTTTGCAACAGGTTGAACACTTTTCAAATCCGGGAATGACAGCTAACGACTCATTTAAACCAGTTACAAAATATTTTGATAGAATTACAAGACCAGAGCAAATATTACAGTCACTCCCTCAAGCAATTCAAACCATGTTAGATCCAGCAGAGTGTGGACCTGCATGTTTATCTTTGTGCCAAGATGTACAAGGTGAAACTTTTGATTATCCTGAGGAATTTTTTAAAGAAAGAATTCATAATATTAGAAGACCTAGACCTGACGATTTTCAAATCAAACAAGCAGTTGAAAAAATTAAAAATTCGAAAAAACCTATTATAATTTCTGGAGGTGGAGTATTTTATTCTGATGCCATGGATGAGTTAGGCAATTTTGCAATTAAACATAATATACCAGTAACCCAAACAGTTATGGGATACTCAACAATGAAAAAAGATCATTCTCATTTTGTAGGACCAATAGGTGGCCTTGGTGGCAAGGCAGCAAATAACTTGGCAAAAGAAACTGATTTAGCAATTTGCATAGGAACTAAGCTTGCAGATTTTACAACCGGCTCGTGGGCTAATTTTGAAAATCCTGAATTTAAATTAGTTTCAATTAATATAGCAAGACATGATGCCAACAAACATTTAGCAGAAGCAGTTATAGGTGACGCAAAAGTTACCTTAACAGAATTATCTAACGCTATTGGGGATTGGAAATCATCTGATAGCTGGCATAAAAAATCACAAGTCGAGTTAAAATCTTGGAATGAATACGTGGATAAAGAAAGCGGTCCAACAAATCAAGAATTACCAAGTTATGCTCATGCTGTTGGAGCAATTTATAGAAATTCAGATCCAACTGATATAGCTGTTACAGCAGCTGGAGGTTTGGTCGGAGAAGTTGTTCAAGTTTGGCGTCCAAAAGAGTTAAATACTCATGAAACGGAGTGGGGATTTAGTTGCATGAGTTATGAAATTTCTGGTGCTCTTGGTATAAAAATGGCCAATCCTGACAAAGATGTAATTGCTTTTGTTGGCGATGGATCATACTTACTTAACAATTCAGATATATATTCCTCAGTAATTACTAATAATAAACTAATAATCATTGTATGTGATAATGGAGGTCATGCTGTTATAAATAGACTTCAATTGTTCAAGGGTGGAAAAGAATTTAATTGTTTGTTTAATTCCTCAAATATTCAAAACTCCAAAGAAGTAAATTTCGCTCAACATGCAGCAAGCATGGGAGCAAAATCAGAACATGTTTCTAGTATTTCAGAATTAGAAGAAGCATTTAAAAGAGCTAAACAATCAGATGTAACTTATGTTATATCAATTAAAACACATAGTTACGAATGGCTTGAAGGATCAGCTTATTGGGAAAGCCCTACGCTTGAAATACCAACATCAAAAGAAAATGAAGAAGCATTAAAACTCCACAAAGAAGGAAAATCAAAACAGAGACAAGGTGTTTAAAAACTTTATATGAATAAAGTTTTTAAAATTGGTTTAATAGGTTGCGGACATATTGCTGAAACATATTTTAGAGCTGAAAAATATTTTAATAATATTAAAATTATTAAATGTGCTGATATTAATGAAAAAGCTTCTAAGCGTTGTGCTTTAAATTTTGGAATAAAATCTGTAACTGTTAATGATCTCCTTAAAGATAAGGAAATTGAAATTATTTTAAACCTTACAATTCCAAAAGCACATTATCAAATATCCAAAAAAGCTTTAATAAACGGAAAACATGTTTATTCAGAAAAACCATTAGCAATAAATTTAAATGATGGAAAAACATTATTAAAAATTTCAAAAAAGAAAAAATTATATTTAGGAAACGCTCCTGATACTTTTTTAGGGGGTGGAATTCAAAAATCTAAAGAATTAGTTGAAAAAAATATTATAGGAAATGTAAAATTAGGAAATGCAGTTTTTGCATTTCCTGGTATTCAATCCTACCATCCTAATCCTGAACCTTGGTTTACAAAAAAAGAAGGAGGTCCTGTTATCGATATGGGACCATATTATATTACTGCTTTAGTAAATCTTTTAGGACCAGCAAAAAAAGTTACAGGCACTATCATTCAAGGCCAAAAATACAGAACTATTGGGATAGGACCAAAAAAAGGCAAAAAATTTAAAGTAGAATGTCCAACTACTTATTTATCTACAATTACTTTTAAAAATAACTCCATTATAAGATTAACATTATCATTTGATGTTATAGCTCATCAAAGAAATCATATTGAATTATATGGAGAAAAAGGGTCAATGATAGTTCCAGATCCAAATATGTTTGGTGGATCAGTATTAACTTGCAATAAATTAGGCGATAACTGGAAAGAGTTTAAGACTACAAAAATGCCATTAGGGAGAATTAATATAAGAACACAAAGTTCAAGAGCAAATGAAACACCAACTAATGCAAACTATCGAGGTGTGGGGTTGTCAGAGATGGCATATTCGATTGAAAATAAAAGAAAACATTTATGTAATGGTGAAATTTCTCTTCATGTATTGGACATTATAACTTCTATTATGAAAGCAGCCAAATCTGGCAAAATTCAATATATTGAAAGCTTTTGCACAAAACCAAAAAAGTTTTCAAAATTAGATATTAAGAAATTACTAAAATAAATATAAAATGAAAAAACATATCGTAATTTCAGATCCATTTCCAAGAACATTAGATTTAATTTTTTCAAAAAAAAAACTAAAAGAATTAAAATCAAAATATAAATTAATTACAGCTCCTAAGTTAAATAAAAAAGATTTTTATAAAAAAAATATTCACAAAGCCACTTTTATAATGGGTCAACCAGACCTTGACAAAAATCTTTTATCGAGGGCTTCAAAATTAAAATGTATTATAAATGTTGAAAGTAATTTCATGGATAATATTGATTATGAATATTGTTTTAAAAAAAAAATTGATGTCATAGCTACTTCACCTGTGTTTGCAAAGCCAGTTGCTGAAATAGCTTTAGGTATGACTTTATCCGTGTTAAGAAATATCCATAATGCTCATTTCGATTTTGTAAAAGGAAAAGAAAAATACGGTTTGGAAAGTAATTTAAGCGCTTCACTATTAACAAATAAAAAAATTGGTTTACTAGGCTTTGGAGATTTGGCGAAGGCGCTTTGTCCTCTGCTGCTACCCTTTACAAAAAATATAAATGTATTTGATCCCTGGGTACCTTACAAAATTATTAAAAAAGCTGGTTTTAAATCTATAAATTTAAATAAAATGTTCAGCGATTGCGAGATTATTTATGTTTTAGCAACAATCACAACTAAAAATAAAAATCTGATAGACAAAAAATTATTAAATAGAATGAAGCCAAAATCAGTTTTTGTTTTAATGAGTAGAGCAGCAATTGTTAACTTTGAAGATCTTAAAAAAAGAATTAAAAAAGGAGATATCTATGTCGCAACAGATGTATTTCCTGAAGAGCCGGTTAAAAAAAATGATCCAATTAGAAAACTGAAAAATGTATTGTTTTCAGCTCATAGGGCTGGAGCTTTAGAACAGGCTTTTTTTGGCATGGGTGAAATTGTTCTAAAAGATATGAGCTTAATTTTAAAAAAAAAGGCACCAAAATTCTGCAAAAGGGCTCAAAGCAAAACAGTAAATCTGTTAGCCTCAAAACCTGTTGCAATTAACTGATTTTTTTATATTTTCTTCACTTATGTCATCAATTAATCAACTACTTCTAGAAGCAAAAAGTGTAACAAAGTACTTTGGAACTATAACAGCTCTTGAGAATGTTAATTTAAAGATACATGCAGGAGAATGTCTTGGTGTTGTGGGTGACAATGGAGCTGGAAAAACGACATTAATGAAGGTTTTATCTGGACTTTATAAACCAAGTTCTGGTTCACTATATTTCGATGGTAAAAAAGAGATATTAGAAAGTCCAAAAGACTCACAAGAGTTAGGCTTAGAAATGGTTTACCAAGATTTGGCTTTAGCGGGAAATCTTCCTATTGGTGAAAATATTTTTTTGGGACGTGAGCCTACTAAAAATCTTGGTTTTATTAAGCTACTAGATTTTAAAAAAATAAAAGAGCTTACTGATGCCCATTTAGGTAAGTTAAAAATTAATGTAAAAAGTGCAGATCAAAAAGTCGAGGAACTTTCAGGGGGTCAAAGACAAGCGGTAGCCATAGCAAGATCTACAGCGTTCAATGCGAAGGTAGTTATTATGGATGAACCCACTGCTGCTCTTGCTATTAAGGAAGTTGGAAAAGTATTAGATTTAATTAATAGCTTAAAAAAAACTGGAGTAGGTGTAATTGTAATTAGCCATAGAATGGATGACATTTTTGCTGTTTGTGATCGTGTGATGGCTTTATTTCAAGGAACTAATTTTGCTGAATCTGAATTATCAAAAACTTCTAGAGACGAAGTAATTGGTTGGATCATGGGAAAAAAATAATTATGGATAATAAAGATCAAGAAAAAGACTCACTATATTTAAAATTAATTCCATACTTTGATAGATATGGAATTTTATTATTATTACTCATAATGATAGTGGTAATGCATTTCTTACAGCCAGATGTTTTTTTGTCGTGGAGAAATGTCACAAATGTATTTAAACAAATATCTTGGCAATCTATGCTTGCTCTAGGAGTTTTCATGGTAATTGTAACCGCAGGTATTGACCTTTCGGTTGGTTCTATAATGATGTTGTCATTGATGATATTGGCAATTGTAGCAAAAGCAGGTGCACCTTGGTTTGTTGTTGCTATGACACCACTTATTGCAGGATTAATATGTGGATTAATAAATGGTCTTGGAATTACGATTTTGCGGATGCCTCATCCCTTTATAATGACACTAGGTACACTATATATATTTAGAGGTACTGGAAATTTAATTTCAGGTGGAACACCAATAAGTGGCTTTACTGACGAAGTAAGGTATCTTGGCCATGGAAGAATAGATTTAACTTGGTTAGGTCTCGAAAAATCTCAGTACCTTCCAGTGAGTTTAGTTCTTATTGCAATTGTATATATAATTTTCTGGGTTTTCATGAATCATACAAGAACTGGTAAATGGATTTATGCTATTGGAGGTAACCCCAGTGCAGCAAGAGCGTCAGGCGTTAACGTGAATAAAATTTTAGTAATTGTTTACTCTTTATGCGGATTTTTATCAGGTATTGGAGCATTAATTTTAGCAGGAAGAACAGATTCTGGATATCCTAACGCTGGATTACAATCAGAATTAGATGCTATTGCAGCCTGTATAATTGGTGGAGCAAGTTTTTTCGGTGGAAGGGGTACAGTGCTTGGAGTGTTTGCTGGCGTAATGATTATGGGTATTTTAAGAAATGGCCTAAATCTTATGGATGTGAGCTCGTTTTGGCAACAAGTCTTAATTGGTTCTATAATAGTATTAGCAGTATATATCGATGTGCTAAGAAGAGATCTTGGAACAAGGAAATAATACACGTATTAGTTGAGCTAAAAAATAGTGTCTTTTATAAACAGTTGAATTCTTATTAAAAATTTAATTAAATTAATCATTAATAATTATTAAAGGGGAAATTTTATGAGAGAACTAATGAGAAAAGTTGTTGTATTTTTTTCAACAATTTTTTTATTAACAACTATGGCGTCAGTATCTTTTGCTGATGGTCACGGTAAAAAAATCCTATTTAGCATCAAAGGTCCTGGTTCAGGAAATCCATTTTGGGCTTCTGTAACTAAAGGTGCTGAAGAAGAGGCAAAAAAACTAGGTGTTAAATTAATATTAATTGCACCTCCACAAGAAGGTGATGTTCAGGCACAAATTAACCAAGTAGAAGATCAACTTGCAAAAGGTGTTGATGCTTTAGCTCTAGCGCCAGGAGATCCAAATGCTTTTGCTCCAATCGTTGATGATGCGATCAAAAGTGGAGTTCCAGTTGTTTTTGTTGATACAAAAGGAATTAATGAAGGTGTAACTTTTATTGGAACAAATAATATGAATGGTGCAGAATTAGCTGCTAAATTTATATGTGATAAAACTCCAAAAGGTTCTGATGTTGCAATTCTTACAGGAATTGAATCTCAATCAACTGCATTATTAAGAAGAGATGGTGCAATTAAAGGATTTAAAAATTGTGGTTTAAATCTTGTTGCTACACAAACTGCAGAGTGGGATACAGCAAAAGGAAGATCTGTAACAGAGTCAATCATTCTAAAAAATCCGAACATCAAAGCAATATTTGCTTCTAATGACAATATGGGATTAGGTGCTATGCAAGCACTAAAAGATGCTGATATGAATGATGTGATCGTTGTTGGTTTTGATGCTACTCCAGATGCTGCTACAAGCATTCTAAAAGGTGAGATGACTGCAACAATAGCTCAATTCTCATACAACATGGGTGCTTATGGTGTTAAGTATGCTCTTGAGTTAGCTAATGGTGGAAGCATCGATATAAACATCGATACTGGAACACAATTAGTAACAACTGCAAACGCTAACGATTTCAAATAATCTTTAGTTTTAAAGAATAATTTAAAGGGTGGAATTTTATTCCACCCTTTTTTTTTATGTATTATAATCTCTAAATGTTAATTAATATTAATCCTATATTAAGCCCAGAATTACTGTTTCATTTAAGATCTATGGGACATGGAGAAAAATTAATTTTAGCAGACGCAAATTTTCCGTCTAACTCCACAAACAATAAAGTAATTCGATTGGATGGAGTAAATATAAAAGACGCAGCGACTGCTATATTATCTGTATTTCCATTAGATAGTTTTGTTGTATCTCAAGGTGGATCTCCAGCTCTTAGAATGGAGGTCGATAACAAACCAGACGAATTAACCGAGACACACAAAGAATTCATAGAAGTAGTAAACTCTGTCTCAGGAGAACATTGGAAAGTTGGATCAATTTCAAGACAAGATTTTTATGAGGAAGCAAAGAAAGCTTATTGTATAGTAACTACTACAGATGCTAGGCCATTTGGATGTTTTGTAATTACTAAGGGTGTTATTTTACCAGATGGAAAAGTCTGGACTTAAAAAATGAAATCCATTTGTGTTTTTGGTGTTTTTGTAGCTGATCTTTGTTTTGTCGCTGATGCAATCCCTGAAAAAGGACAAACTATTTTAGGTAGTAAACATATTGTTGGTCCTGGTGGAAAAGGATCAAACCAAGCGATAGCTGCAGCTAGACTTGGAGGTAAAGTAAATTTTATAACAAAAATTGGGATCGACCAAAATGCAAATATGGCCTTAAACCTCTACAAGGAAGCAGGTATAAATACAGACTCAATAATTCAAGATGAAAATCAGTTAACAGGTGTAGCAGGTATAATGATTAACAAAAAAACTGGAGACAACGCAATAAACATTGTACCAGGTGCAGCTGGTTCTTTAACTAATAAAGATATTGATAAAAATATAAGTTTTATTGAAAATTCAGAAATTTTTTTAACTCAGTTAGAGACACCTTATGAGGTAACTAGTTATGCACTTCAAAAAGCTAAAGAAACAGGTTCAATAACTATTTTTAATCCAGCACCTGCATCAAATATCAATGAGAGTGATTTTAAATGTATGGATTATTTTACACCTAATGAAACAGAAACAAGTTTTTACCTAAAAAAAAATGTTGAAAGTAAAACAGAAATTGAAGAAGCTGCAAAATATTTTCTAAATAAAGGAGTTAAAAATATTGTTATAACTCTAGGCTCAAAAGGAGTTTATTTTGCAAACTCATCTGAAAGCTATTTTCTAGATGTCTTTAATTTGAAAGATGAAGTTATTGACACAACAGGAGCAGGGGATGCATTTAATGGAGCTTTTGCATATGCCTTATCTAAGAATCATAAAGATAAAGCTGCTTTAGAATTTGCAAATAAGGTTGCGGGTATTTCAACTACAAGGGTTGGGGCAGCCAATGCAATGCCCAAACTTAAAGAAGTAGAAGACTATTAGTTATTCTATAATTTTAAAATCAGACTTATATTTATCAGTGATTGTTAGACCAAGACCTGGTTTATTATCATCTAGATCTATATATCCATTTTCAGGCGCAGGGTCTCCTTCAAAAATGTAATAGAATAATTCATTACCTATTTCTACATCATGGACTGGAAAAAACTCTGAAATTGGACAATTGAAATTAGACATTGTTAAATGATAATTATGCATTTGACCAGCATGAGGAATAACTGGCACTTGATATGCTTCAGCTAATGCATTTATTTTATTTGCAATTGTAAATCCACCAACTCTATTATTATCATATTGAATATAACTAACTGCTTTAATGTCTAACAATTGTTTAAATCCAAATAAGTTGAACTCATGTTCTCCTCCTGAAATTGGAATAGCATTCATATTATTTAATTCTGCATAACCATGAATATCATCTGCTATTACAGGTTCTTCTAACCATCTAGGGTTAAATTTTACTAATTTAGGGATCATCCTTTTTGCATAATCTAAGTTCCAACCCATATAACATTCCATCATTAGGTCTGTATCATATCCAATAACTTCTCTAACTGCTTCAGCTAGCTCAATATTTTTTTTCATACCATCAGATCCATCTTTTGGCCCCCACCCAAATCTCATTTTAAACATTTTAAAACCTTGCTTAACATAGCTTTCAGCTTCTTTTTGCAAATCCTTGATTGGTTGGCTGTAAAGTTTAGATGCGTAAACAGGTATCTTCTCTTTGGTTCTTCCACCCAATAGTTTAAAAACAGGTTTGTTTGTAATTTTTCCCATTATATCCCAAAGCGCAATATCAATTGCAGAAATAGCTACCATGCCTAATCCTCTTCTTCCCCATGCATGTGTTCTTCTGTACATTTTTTCCCAGATATAAGAATAATCAAAAGGATCTTCACCTATTACTAAAGGCGTTAAATAAGTATCGATTGTTTTTTTTACCAATTGAGGTGCTAGAGCCGCGTTTCCAATTCCAATAATACCATCGTCTGTTTCGATTTCACATATTAACCATTCATGAAATCTAAAAGAACCCATAGCGTCAGATTTTTCAAACAAAAGATCTGAAGCATTTGTGCAAAAATTATTTTGTGGAGGAACTGTTTTACCGTTCCACTGATATACCTTGGTGCGAATACTTTTTATTTTAGACATTTAATTGTTTTTATTTTCTGCCATTGTTAATGCAATTTTAAATGAATTCAAAGTAGGTTCTAAATTTGCTTTATTTTTACCTGCAATATCAAATGCTGTTCCATGTGCAGGAGTAGTTATAGGGACTGGTAAACCCCCTTGTACAGTTACTCCTCGATCAAATCCAAATGCTTTTAACCCTGATTGTAAAGCATCATGATACATACCAACAATACAATCATGATTTCCATTTTTATAAGCAGTAATAAAAGAAGTATCACATGGTAAAGGTCCATCAGCATTAATACCTAGTTTTTTTGCCTCTTCTATTGCAGGTATAATTTCGTCTTTTTCCTCTGTTCCAAATTCAGCATGGGGATTTAGTGCTTGGACTGCTACTCTTGGACTTTTAATACCATTTAATTTCATTGCTTCATTTATAAGTTTAATTGGCTTAATAATTTTTTCTTTTTTTACATGTTCTGGAACTTCTTTAATTGGAATATGTGACGATACCCTTGCTGTCCAAAAATTATCAATAACATTAAACTCACAAAAAAAATTTTTAACCTCTAACTTTTCAGCCATTAAATGTAATTCATCAGAATATTTATTTCCTCCAAGTTTAAGGCTTGTTTTATTAAATGGTCCAAAGTTTATTGCATGAATTTTATTTTCTTTAGCAAGATCTAAAGCTAAATTTAGCGAAGCTAAAACGCTTTCTCCCGCCTCTTTAGAGCACTCAGATAATTTATAATTATGATTTTTACCTTTAGAGATATCTAGAAAAAATTTACTATCTTTTGTAAAATCAATATTATCAAAATCTTCTACAAAATTTAAATTATGTGATTTGCCTGAAATTTTATTCCCATTCTCTAATATGTTTTTTTCACCAATGATAATTACATTAGCTTTGTTAGTGATTTTCTCTGATAATAGTTTTGAGACCAATTCAGGTCCTATACCAGAAGGATCCCCTAAAAGAACTGCTATGTTAATTTTATTTTGAGCCATTTTTTACTTTACGCTATGTATCAGATTATGTTTATATATTTAAATATAAATTAACTTAAAAGAGGGAAATTATGAAAAAAAGTTTTAAACTTTTCTTAGCAGCTGCATTTCTAGTAACAGAATTTTTTGTTGTTGCGCTTCCACTTATGATTACTTCTGCAAAAGCAGATGGTCACCCAATCCAAGCTATAACCCATGCTGGTTTTGGTGGTGGTACAGACGTAACTACTAGAATGATGCTTCTAAGAGCACGTAGAGTTCTTAAACAAGATATGCAATTGGTTAACAAAAAAGGTGGTGGTGGAGCAGTATCAATGGATTACATGATGAGCTTACCTGCTGACGGACAACACACTTTAACTTGGACTACAGGTCACGCTGTTTCAATGGCTTTAGGTAAAACCAAAGTTAAAATAAGTGATATGCAACCACTAGCAAGAGGAACTGATGATCCTCAATTGTTTGTTGTAAATTGTAAAGCTGACATTAAAGACGCTAAAAAATTTATTAGTACTCAAAAATCAAAATCACTTAAATATGGAACAACGCATGTTGGTGGAATTGATGATGTAAGTGCTATAGCATTTACAAAAAAAGGTGGATTAAAAGATCCAACTATTGTTGCTTATAAGGGTGTCGCTCCAATTAAAACCAACCTAATCAAAGGAGATATTGATGTAGGTGTTTTAAACTTAGGGGAAGCATTAACAGAAATAAATGACGGAACACTTTGTGTTTCTGTTGTCTTAGCAAATAATAGAATGGCTAAAATTGGAGACTCTCCAACAGCTAAAGAGTTAGGAATACCTGTTTCTTTATCTACTGTTAGAGGTTTTGTAACTAAAAAAGGAGCTCCAGCTGAAAGAGTTAAAGAATTAGAGGCTGGAATGATGAAAGCTATGAGCCATAACTACTACAAAAATTTCTTAACAGAAATTGGTCTTGATGAGACGAGTGTAGTTGGTGCTGATGAATGGGGTAAGCAAATGGAAGAAATGCTTACAGAGATGACAGCGCAACTTAAAGCTTTGGGTTACATTAAATAATCATAAAGAAGTACATTTAATTTATGAATAATGTACGAAAGCAAAAAAGGGCAAACAAAAGTTTGCCCTTTTTTTTTAAAGATGAGTTTAAAGTTTCATTTATTATTGTTTTTATCTCAATAATTTTACTAATAAGTACTTTTTCATTTGATATTGTTCCTCCAATTTTAAATAGAGGCATACAACCTGCAACTTTTCCTAAAGCTCTATTAATATTAATTATAAGCTTAACTTTAATTATCTATTATCTATCAATAAAAAATCCTTGGAAAATAGGAAAAAAATTACCTAAATCTTTTTTTTTAACTTTACTCAGTTTTTTAATATTTGTTATTATTTCAAAAACATTAGATTTCTTTTTAGCAATATCAGTATTATCAATTTTTGTTTCCTATAATTGGGGTGAAAAAAGAATATTTTATTTATTTTTAGTAGGTATTATTTTTCCTATATTGGTTTTTATTTTTTTTGAAACAATCTTAGGCTTAAGATTTCCTCCAGGAATAATTACTAATCTTTATTATTATTAAAATGGATAATCTTTTATTAATGCTGACCCCTTTATTTAGTTCAAAACTATTGATAGTTTTACTTTTTGGAACTTTGTTTGGATTAATTCTAGGAGTTCTTCCAGGTTTAGGACCAACAACTGGTGGAGCATTAATTTTACCATTTACAATGACGCTAGATCCTTTATCTGCAATAGTATTGTTAACCTCTATTTATTGTGCAGGAACTTATGGAGGAGCAATTACTGCAGTATTAATTAATACTCCAGGAACTCCAGCAGCTGCAGCCACATGTCTAGATGGATATCCTCTAGCCCAAAAAGGCGAAGCGGGTAGAGCTTTGGGAATGGCAACTGTATCAAGCACTGTTGGAGGAATTTTTAGTGTTATAATTTTAGTATTTTTTGCACCACTTTTAGCGAAACTCGCTTATGAATTTGGACAACCCGAATATTTTGCATTAGCAATTTTTGGTTTAACCATGCTTTCTTCTATAGGAGAAGGTAGTCCTATTAAAAACTTAGTTGCAGGAGCATTTGGAATTTTAATTTCAACTATTGGTAAAGATTTTATGACATCAATAGATAGGTTTACTTATGGAATTAACGAACTCTCAGTTGGTATTGGTTTTATTCCAGTAGTTGTTGGTTTATTTGCAATTAGTGAAATGTTAACTCAATCAACACTTCTTGATCAAGTATTTAAGAGAGTAGCTTTAAAGGCAGTAAAACTTCCAACCAAAGATGATTATAAAAAAACATGGAAAACAATTCTTAGATCAAGTGGAATAGGTTCATTCATTGGAGTTTTGCCAGCCGAAGGTGGAACTGTAGCATCGTTAATTGGTTATTCAGAGGCCAAAAGATTTTCTAAAAATCCTGAAGAATTTGGCAAAGGATCAATTGAAGGTATTGCTGGTGCAGAAGCTGCAAATAATGCTGCAACTGGTGGAGCAATGGTACCTACATTAGCACTAGGAATTCCAGGAAGTGCCACGACAGCTGTAATACTAACAGGTTTAATTATTCATGGTGTTAGACCAGGTCCAGATTTATTCAGAGAACAGCCCGATTTCTTATATGGAATATTCGGGGCCATGTTAATTGCAAATGTTTTATTTTTTATCTTTGGATTTTTTGGAGCAAAAGTATTTGCAAGAATAACATTAGTTCCTAACAAAATTTTGTGGCCAATGATATTTGCAGTATCTGTTTGTGGAACATATTCACTTAGCCAATCAATTATTGATGTCTGGATTATGTTATTTTTTGGAGTATTAGGATTTTTTATGAGAAGATTTGGATTTTCAGTTGTTCCTGTAATTATAGGATTAATTTTAGGAGAATTGGTAGAGGGAACATTAAGACAATCTTTAGTTATTTTTGATGGAAATTGGTTGATGTTTTTAACAAGACCAATAGCTTTAACCTTTTTTATTTTATCTTTAATTGCATTAGCTTTTCCTTTATTAAGATCAAAAAAACAAAAAAAATAATATGATTAATTTTGATTTAAAAGATAGAGTTGCAATAGTGACAGGAGGCGCCCAAGGTTTTGGACTAGCTATTACGGAGAGATTTATTGCTTCTGGAGCAAGCGTTGTAATTTGGGATATAGACGAGGAAGCAATCAAAACTGCAACAAAAAAAATTAATTCAGATAAGGTTTCATACCAAATTGTTGATGTTGGAAATTATGAGAATATAGAAAAAAATTTAGCTGAAATTGAAAAAACTCACAAAAAAATTGATATTTTCATCAATAATGCAGGTGTTGCAGGAAAAAATACTACAGTAGTTGATTATCCACTTGATGAGTGGAAAAAAGTTATAGACCTAAATTTAAATGCAGTATTTTATTGTTGTAAAGCCGTAACGCCTTACATGCTTAAAAATAATTATGGAAGAATTGTAAATATTGCCTCTATTGCTGGAAAAGAGGGTAATCCTAACGCCAGCGCATATAGCACGTCTAAAGCTGGAGTTATAGGTTTAACTAAATCACTTGGAAAAGAATTAGCATTAAAAAATATAGCTGTTAATTGCGTAACCCCAGCTGCTGCAAAAACTAGAATTTTTGATCAAATGACTGAGGAACATATTAATTATATGTTATCTAAAATCCCAAGAAATAAATTTGCCAAAGTAGATGAATTAGCATCTCTTGTTACATGGTTATCCAGTGAAGAAAATTCTTTTTCTACAGCAGCAGTATTTGATTTGAGTGGTGGAAGAGCAACCTATTAGTTTATGCAGATAGGTATTGATGTTGGAGCTACCAAAATTGAAAGTGTAGTTCTTGACGAGAAAGGCAATGAAAGCAATCGTGAAAGAACAGATTGCCCAAAAGACTATTTTCAAATTGTAAAAACTATTAAAGAAATTGATAAGAAGTTAGAAAAAAAATTTAATAAAGAGTTGCCAATAGGTGTTTGTCATCCTGGCGTACATTCTCCTCAAACTGGATTAGTTAAGAATGCGCCAAATTGTTATTGGTTAGAAAAAAAACCATTTCAAAATGATTTAAGGAAAGAATTAGGTAAAGAAGTATTTTGTGAAAACGACGCAAATTGCTTTGCTCTATCAGAGGCTTTAGATGGTTCAGGAAAACACTATAAAATTGTTTATGGAATTATAGTTGGTTCTGGTGTTGGAGGAGGTTTGGTAATAGATAAAAAAATTGTTAGTGGACCTAATGGAGTAGCAGGAGAGTGGGGACATAATCAAATTACCCATTTAATCGCTAAAAAAGAAAAATTTGAATCTACCAATTTAAGAGAAGGTGAGATTGAAAGTTTTATGTCAGGTTTAAGTTTAGCAAAAAAATTTAATAAAAAGTTTAAAAAGAATTTAACGACAAATCAAATTTTTGAATTATATCGAAAGCATGATTTAGATGCTGAAGATTTAATTGACAACTTTAAATTAAATTTAGCCATGTCATTGGCAAATATAATAAATATTCTCGATCCTGATTGTTTTGTATTTGGAGGAGGTGTTTCAAATGAAATTGATTTTTTAAGTGAAATTGAAACTATAGTAAGAAAATTTGTTACTGGAAGAGAATATGAAGGTGTATTTCTAAAACCTAAATATGGAGATGCCAGTGGTGTAAGGGGTGCAGCAAGATTAGGGAGAAAATCAATCTACTAATATTACAAATCAATTAATAGTTGTATTTTTTTTTCTTGTAGTCTTTTAATAAATCAATCTATAATTATTTTTTTTAAGTTAACTTAATTTAATAAATAAGAGGGAAATATATGAAAAAAATGTTAATTGCTTTAATTGCTTTTGCATTCACTTTCACATCTTCTTTTGCTGGACCAAAAATTGAGGTTTTGCACTGGTGGACATCAGGTGGTGAAGCAGCTGCACTAAAAGTATTAAAAGACGATTTCGCTGCAAATGGTGGTGAATGGTTAGATATGCCTGTAACTGGTGGTGGTGGAGACGCTGCCAACGTTGCATTAAAAGCAAGAATAGTTGCGGGAGATCCTCCATCAGCTTCTCAAATTAAAGGTCCAACAATTCAAGAATATGATCAAGAGGGTGTTGTTGCTCCTTATAATATTGATCCAATTGCTCAATCAGAAGGTTGGGACAGTTTATTAGAT
This sequence comes from uncultured Pelagibacteraceae bacterium, assembly GCA_902518235.1. Classification (GTDB taxonomy): domain Bacteria; phylum Pseudomonadota; class Alphaproteobacteria; order Pelagibacterales; family Pelagibacteraceae; genus Pelagibacter. Next base: position 38,478 of record CABYFN010000007.1, read on the forward strand.
CCAATGATTGCTGCAGTTCACAAATGTCAAGATAACAGTGGTCCATATTGTGCAGCTCCAGTAAACATTCATAGAATTGATTGGATGTGGGCTAACAAAGCAGTATTCGATGCTAATGGAATTTCAGTTCCTACATCTTGGGATGAATTAAATGCAGCAGCAGAAAAACTTCAAGCTGCAGGAATTATTCCTTTTGCCCACGGTGGTCAAGCTTGGCAAGACGCAACAGTCTTCGAAGCAGTAGCTATGGGTATTGGTGGAAATAACTATTATAAAAACTGTTATGTAGATCTTAAAGAAACTTGTTTAAGAAGTGAGACAACTGTTAAAGTTTTTGATCAAATGAGAAAACTTCAAGGTTTTACTGATGAAGGTAGCCCAGGAAGAGACTGGAACGTTGCTACTGGAATGGTTATAGAAGGAAAAGCTGGTTTCCAAATTATGGGTGACTGGGCAAAAGGTGAATTTACAGCAGCTGGAAAAGTACCAGGCGTAGATTACTATTGTGCTGCAACTCCATCTAATAATGGATACTTGTACAATGTGGATAGCTTTATATTCTACAAAACAAGTGACCCAGACAAACAAGAAGGTCAAAAACTATTAGCTAAATTAATGATGGGTAAGAACTTCCAAAAAGTTTTCAACCTATATAAAGGATCAATTCCAGCACGTTTGGATGTACCAATGGATGAATTTGATAAATGTGCAAAAACATCAAATTCTGACATCAAAACTGCGGGAGCAAGCGGTGGATTAGTGCCAAGTTTTGCTCATGGAATGGCTCAAGGTAATACTATGAAAGCTGCTTTACAAGATGTGATCACAGAACACTTTAATTCTGACATGTCTTCTGTTGATGCAGCAAATGCTTTGGCTGATTCAGTTTTAGATAACATGTAAAAATATAAAAATTAAGGCCACCTAAAATTTAGGTGGCCTTTTTTTTTAGTCAGAATTAGAAAATATTTATAATGTTCAAGTGGTTAGAAAAAAACCTACCTAAAATCGTAATGGCGCCAGCTGTTGGATTAATTGGTTGGTTTGTCTATGGTTTTGTACTTTGGACTTTATATATATCTTTTACAAATTCTAAAATCTTACCCAAATACGAGCTTTGGGGAGTAGGACAATATGTTAAACTTTGGGGTTCTAGAAAATGGCTTATTGCAGTAGATAACTTACTTATTTTCACAGCGTTGTTCTTAATTTTTTGTGTTGTGATCGGAATTATTCTTGCGATATTTTTAGATCAAAAAATTAGAGCTGAAGGTGTTTTAAGAACTATTTACCTGTATCCAATGGCTTTATCTTTCATAGTTACTGGAACAGCTTGGAAATGGATTTTAAATCCAACACTCGGTATCCAAAAAATGTTTATCGATTGGGGTTTTGAAAACTTTACATTTGATTGGTTAGTAAATAGAGAAATGGCAATCTACACCATTGTGATCGCGGGTGTTTGGCAATCTGCTGGATTCGTAATGGCATTATTTCTAGCTGGATTGAGATCAGTTGAAGATGAAATTGTTAAAGCAGCTAAAATAGATGGTGCAAATTTATTTACAGTTTATTGGAAAATTTTACTTCCTATGATGAGGCCAGTCTTTTTTACAAGTTTTGTGATTTTAGTTCACATTTCTATAAAAAGTTATGATCTTATAGTTGCGCTAACCCAGGGTGGACCTGGTATATCCACAACTATGCCTGCCTTATATATGACCCAAACTGCATTCCATAAAAGTCAAGTTGGTTTGTCAGCCGCAAGTGCAATCATGATGTTTATGGCTGTAGCGGCAGTAATTATCCCGTATTTATATTCTGAGCTAAGGAGAGAAAATGCAAGATAAGTT
>CABYFN010000008.1 GCA_902518235.1 uncultured Pelagibacteraceae bacterium
ATTTTTTTTGTAATTCTCGATACGTTTCTTGAGGCGTTTTGTGTTTTAATGATTCCTGTTTTTGCAATTGACATTAACTCAGAATTTAGCTTCGGCAGAAATGCTAGAGCTTCTTTTTTATCTTTTTTTTCAATTATAGAGTTCATTTTCTTTAACGCACTTCTAAAACGACTCTTTCTAGACCTATTAACGGCTGTTTGTCTTTTAATTTTTCTAGTTCGTTTAATTGCTGATTTCGTATTCGCCATAAGCGAGAGTGTATATCTTCAGATAATGATTGGGTCAATACAATAATTGCTTATTTTTGACAGAAATTACAAAAAAAACTAGACCTATTTGAAATAAATTTTTTATGTATTGTTCCTTTACAATTATATTTTAAACATTTTTTATTTTCTCTTTGATAAACGTTAAAATTTTTTTGAAAAGAACCTTGATCTCCACTTGTATTAAAAAAGTCTCTGATACTTGATCCTCCTTTTTCAATTGCTTTTCTTAAAACTACTTTTGAAAAATGAGAGATTTTTTGACAGTCACTTAAACTAAGTAAGCTTACCTCCTTAGACGGTAAAATCTTACATAAAAACAATATTTCACTTGCATAAATGTTACCAATTCCTGAAACAAAATTTTGATCAATTAAAAAATTCTTAATATTTTTTTTTTTATTTTTAAAATAATTGAAAATATAATCCTTATCAAATAAAGGATCAAAAGGTTCTGGTCCATACTTTTTAAAATTATTATTTATTTGTTCATCGTTTTTAAAATAGGAAAAATAGCCAAATCTTCTAGGATCATTATAAATTAGTTTAAAGTTATCAATTTTGATTTCTACATGGTTATGCTTTTTGGGTAACAAAGGAGAATGATAAAAACTGGTATTTGTTATGGAATTTTTTTTACTAGATTTACTAATTAAATGAATAGTTCCCGACATTCCAAGGTGTATCATTAAATTAGAGCTATCCTCAAATTTGAGTATTAAATGTTTTGAAAACCTATCTACTTTAATAATTTTTTTTTTTATTATATTTTTTTCAAAATTTTTTGGGATCTTAAACCTTAAATTTCTATTTTTTATTAATATGTCTCTAATAATCTTTCCTGTAATACTCTTATTCAAAGATTGTTTGACAATTTCTACTTCTGGTAATTCAGGCATTTCATACTATATTAGGGTTTTAATATAATTTATATGCAACAAAATCTTCAAAATAAAGCAGGACTTGTCGAAGGAGTATTTAATAAAGTCTATGATAAATATGATTTGATGAACGATTTTATGTCATTTGGAATTCATAGACTTTGGAAAAAAAACCTTATGAATTGGATGAGTCCAACAAAAGGGAGGAAGTATTTAGATGTTGCTTGTGGAACTGGTGATTTAGGAAAATTATTTTTAGATTATACTGATAAGAATGGAGAAATTACCTCTTCAGACTCTAACAACAAAATGATTGAAAAAGGCAAAAAAAGACTAAGTAGGTATAAAAATATAAAATGGGTCGTTGCGGAGGCAGAAAAACTGCCATTCGAAAATGACACTTTTGATTTTTATACAATTAGTTTTGGTTTAAGAAATACAAAAAATTTAGGTAAATCTTTATCAGAAGCCTATAGAGTTCTTAAACCTGGTGGAAGATATATGTGTTTAGAATTTTCAAAAATTCAAAATTCTAATTTGGATTTTTTATACAAAAATTACTCAAAATTAATTCCTCAAATAGGAAAAGCAATTGTTGGGGATAAACAACCTTATGAATATTTGACTAAAAGTATAGAAGAATTTGTTAATCAGGAAGAATTGATCGATCTAATGAAACAAAATAATTTTAAAAATTGTTCATATAGAAATTTATCTGGCGGAATAGTAGCTATTCATTCTGGTTGGAAAATATAATGTTTAAAAGGTTATTAACTTTATTTAAATTAGGCAGAAAGCTCGCTAAATCTGATGCTTTAAATATTGTATCGAAATTTAATAAACCACCTTTATTAGTAAGTGTAATATTTAAATTACTTTCTTTTTCATTTACAAAAAAAAATGAATCATTTGACAATTTAAATGAAGGTGAAAAATTATCTAATTCATTAGCATCTATGGGTACAACATTTATAAAGTTAGGGCAATTCTTAGCAACGAGACCGGATATAATAGGCGATGAACTATCGAAGGAATTAGAAAATTTACAAGACAAGCTTCCACCTTTTTCACAATCAAAAGCAAAAGAAATGATTAGAAAAGATTTAGGTGATGAACTAAATAATTCAATAATTAATATTAGTGAACCAGTTGCAGCTGCCTCTATTGCTCAAGTACACAAAGCTCAAATAAATGATGATGGAGTTATTAAAAACGTAGCAATAAAAATATTAAGACCAGATATTAAAAAAATTTTTAATGAAGAAGTAGATGCTTTGATGCTTTTTGCATATATTATTGAGTCATTAATAAAAAAAACTAAAAGATTAAAACTAGTTGAGGTAGTTTTTTTGTTGAAAGAAATTACTAGTCTTGAGATGGATTTAAGATTTGAGGCAGCTGCAGCTAATGAATACGCGGAAAATACCAAAAATGATGTAGGTTTTGAGGTTCCGAAGATTTATTGGGATTATACAAGTGAAAATATAATGACACTTGATTGGATTGATGGAGTGTCAATTAGAGAAACCGAGGAACTAGAGAAAAGATCAATTGATACAAAAAAAATTGCCTCTGATATAATTCAACATTTTTTAAGACACGCAGTAAGAGATGGCTTTTTTCATGCAGATATGCATCAAGGAAATATTTTTGTAAATGAAAGTGGTCAAATTGTTCCTATAGATTTTGGAATTATGGGAAGACTAGATAATATAAGTAAAAGATTTTTAGCTGAGATTTTATTTGGGTTTATACAAAGAGATTACAAGAAAGTTGCAGAAGTTCATCTTGCAGCAGGGCTGGTTCCAAAAAATGTACCTGTCAATGATCTTGCTCAAGCATTAAGATCTATTGGTGAACCAATTTTTGGACACTCCATAAAAAATATTTCAGGTGGCAAGCTTTTAAAACAACTTTTTGATGTTACTGAAAAATTTAATATGCAGACTCAACCTCAGTTACTTATGTTACAAAAAACTATGGTAGTAGTTGAAGGAGTTGCAAGAAGATTAAATCCTGAAACAAATATATGGGAGACGTCAAAACCTGTTTTAGAAAAATGGTTAAAAGAAACAAAAGATCCTATTAATTCAATAAATGAAACATTGAAAGACTCTGTAGAAGTATTAAAGCGTCTTCCAAATTTACCTGAAGTAATGGATAAAGCAAACCAAGCACTTAATTTCCTTGCAAGTGGTCAAATACCACAAAATTCAAACTCATATAACGAATTAAATACTAAAAAAGAAGAGATGAAGTCATTTAGAAATCAATCAATTATTGGTTTATTATCTCTTGTAATTTTAACTCTATTGGTATTTTAATTCTTCTCATGAAAAATAAAAAAATACTTCTAATTATATGTGGTGGAATATCTGCTTACAAAAGCCTAGAAGTAATTAGAGGTTTAAAAAAAAGAGACGCAAGTGTTAAAACAATACTTACAAAGAGTGGTAAAAACTTTGTAACACCTTTGTCTATTTCATCGCTATCTCAAGAGAAAGTATATGAGGATATATTTAGTGCAGAAAATGAGGCAGAAATGGATCATATTTCGCTTTCTAGATGGGCCGATTTAATTTTAATTGTGCCAGCAACAGCTAATACAATCTCAAAACTAAGCTATGGTTTGACAGATGACCTTGCCAGCACTGTAGTTTTAGCATCGAACAAACAAGTATTTTTAGTACCTGCTATGAATGTAAGAATGTGGGAACATCAATCAACAAAAGATAACTTATTAAAATTAAGAAGTTATGGATATAAGATAATTGGTCCTGAAATTGGGGAGATGGCTTGTGGAGAATACGGAAAAGGAAAAATGTCAGAACCTACATACATCTTAAAATGTATAGAAAATTATTTTACGAATATTGAGAGAAATAAAAAATATAAAGCTTTAGTTACAGCTGGTCCTACTAAAGAGTTTATAGATCCAGTAAGATATATATCTAATAAATCAAGTGGAAAACAAGGTTATGAAATTGCAAAATCATTAAGAGATAACGGTTTTGAAACAACACTTATTTCTGGAGAAACAAATTTAGACCCAGTTGAAGGAGTAAAATTTATTTCAGTTAAAACTGCGGAAGAAATGTTCAGAGAAACTCTTGATAATCTCCCAACAGATGTTGCTATTTTTAATGCAGCTGTAGCTGATTTTAAAGTGAAAGAAATTAAAAGTGAAAAAATAAAAAAAAATGAGAATTTCGATCTTAAATTAGAAAAAAATATTGATATTTTATCTAATATATCAAATCATAACTCTCTTAGACCAAAAATTACAATTGGATTTGCAGCTGAATCTCAAGATGTTGATATTAATTCAAAAAAAAAATTAGACCAAAAAAATTGTGATTGGATAATTGCAAATGATATTTCTGATAAAACAATAGGCTTTGACTCTGAAGATAATGAAGTTTCTATTTTTTATAAAAATAAAGATACTGAAAAATTATTAAAGAAAAAAAAATCTTTAATAGCATCTGAGATAGTAGATAGAGTTATCTCTGAGCTTAATTAAGTAATGGTAAATGTTTTATTTAAAAGACTAAACCAAAAAGCAAAGCTTCCAAGTTATAAAACTGATGGATCTTCAGGCATGGATCTAATGGCATGCTTAGATGAGCCTATAACAATCAAACCAAATGAGTCTAAATTAATACCAACAGGAATTGCAATTGCAATTCCTGAAGATACTGAGGTTCAAATTAGACCAAGATCTGGTCTTGCCGCAAAATCAAACATTGGTGTACTTAATACACCAGGTACAATTGACAGCGATTATAGAGGAGAGCTAAAAATTATTTTATTTAACCATGGTAAAGATGAATTTATTGTAAATAATGAAGATAGAGTTGCTCAAATGGTTTTGATGCCCATTTTAAAAGTAGAAATTGAAGAAACAAATGAATTGCCAGAGACAATTAGAGGGTCTAGAGGATTTGGATCTACTGGCAAATAATAAATGTTTAACAATAAAGACCTAGAGCGATATTCAAGACAGATTATTTTAAAAAAAGTTGGAATTTTTGGTCAAAATAAAATCAAAAATTCTAAAATTCTGGTTGTAGGGTGTGGTGGTTTAGGGTCACCAGTTATTGACTTACTTTCTCGTGCAGGCGTTGGTGAAATAGGGATGATGGATCATGACAAGGTTAGCATATCAAATATACATCGACAAGTTATGTTCACTTCTGATGATGTTGAAAAATATAAAGTAAGTATATTAAAAAAAAAAATTAGTAAAATTAATAAAAATGTAAAAGTAAAAATTTATAGAGATAAGGCAGAAGATAAAAATCTTGGAAAAATCTTAAAATTATATGATGTCATTATTGATGGTACAGATAACTTTAAAACAAAATTCCTTTTAAATAAATTTTCACTAAAATATAAAAAAAAACTGATAATTGGAGCTATAAGTAAATTTGAGGGACATATTTTTACATTTGATTTTAATTTAAAGAAAAGCCCCTGTTTAAAATGTTTTTACCAAGGGGAGCCGTCTGAAGGAGTTCTGGATTGTGAGACGGATGGTATATTAGGTTCAACAGCAGTTGTTACTGGAAGCCTACAAGCTAATGAGGTTTTGAAGGCAATTTTAAATGTTGGTAAGAATTTAAATTCACATATTTTAATTATAGATTTATTAAATCTTAAATTTAGAAAAGTATTATTTAAAAAAAGAAAAGGATGCATATGCGAAAATATTTAATAGTCTTTCTTTTTCTTTTGCCAATATCGTCGATTGCTGAAGAGAATAATTATTTCCTAATGTTAAAAAATAAAAAAGTAAATGTTAGATATGGTCCTAGCTTTGATTATCCAATTAAATATGTTTATAGAAAAATAGAATTACCTCTAAAAGTAATTGATAAAAAAGAAAATTTCAGAAGAATTATTGATCATAAAAAAAATAGTGGCTGGATTCATATTTCACAACTAAGAAATTCTCACTCTTTGATTGTTTCTTCAGAAAAAATTCTATTTAAAAAACCAACAAAATATTCAAAACCATTAGCTAAATTAGACCAAGGTCGTCTTTTGAAGGTTATCAAATGTGAGGAAAAATGGTGTAATATTAAAACTGGCGATTATTCAGGTTGGATTAAAAAAGATGATAATATTTGGGGAATTACGAATTAATTATTTTTTAAATAATCAAGCATAGTATCGACATCACTTATCGTAAAAGGATCTTCGTCTTTACTTTCGTCATTTTTTCCTTCTTCTATAAATGTTTTAACTACATTACAGTTGTCAATTAATGCAGAATATCTCCATGATCTTGAACCAAACCCCTGTTTAGGTTTTTTAACAAGCATTCCCATACCTTCAGTAAATTTACCCTCTCCATCTCCAATTGGTTTTACTTTTGATATTTTTTGATCCTTAAACCAAGCATTCATAACAAATGCGTCATTTACTGATAAACAATAAACTTCATCTACATATTTTTTTAACTCTTCGTATTTAATTTCATAACCAGGTAACTGTTGTGAAGAACAAGTAGGCGTAAATGCACCAGGCAATGAAAATAAAACTATCTTCTTATTTTTGAACAACTCATTTGTTGTAATATTTTTCCACTCTCCACCTATTGCACAGGCTCCGCCTAGGACTTCGTTATCTCCTACTCTTGTTTTAAATGTTACTTCAGGGATTATCATAGTTAAAAAGTATATAATGATTCTAAAAAATATGTCAACAGATTAGAATGATTTTAATGTATGTCGTAAATAGCTGATATTAATGAATTATTTTTGAGATTAGTTATCAGTTACAATTTTAGCTATGACTTCTATAGATTTAATTTTTTTTCCAGGTATCGTTTTTTTAATCATTACCTCATCAACATCGTTTTGATCTATATCAATCAATTTATTTTCATCTTCGTCAAAGAAATGATGATGATGGCTTATGTTTGTATCATAGTAGCTTTGGGATGAGTTTATTGGTATTTCTTTTAAGTACCCCTTTTTATTAAAAGCATGCACAGTATTATAGACAGTTGCAAGAGAAACCTTAATATTTGCTTGGTTTTCAATGATTTTAACTAAATCTTTAATGGTAAAATGAAACGTCTCAGTTGAATTAAATAGAACCTCGCAAATTTTTATTCTTTGTTTAGTTGGTCTTAAACCAGATTCTCTTAATTTATTTTCGTATTTTGGATCGTAAGTCATTACTAATTACAATAATTATAGAGAAAAATTATATTATAATGTGCTTAAATCAAGTAATAAGGTTACATAATTATGAAAAAAAGTTCCTTTAATTATGATGAGCTAATAAGCTGCGCAAATGGCGACCTTTTTGGCCCAGGCAATGCAAAATTACCTTCTCCTCCAATGCTAATGTTTGATAGAATAACTGAAATAAGTGAAAAAAACGGTGCTTTTGATAAAGGAATTATGAAAGCTGAACTTGATATTAAAGATGATTTATGGTTTTTTGATTGTCACTTTAAAGAGGATCCAGTAATGCCCGGTTGTTTAGGCCTAGATGCTATGTGGCAGTTAGTTGGATTTTACTTAGGATGGCTTGGAAATCCTGGAAGAGGAAGGGCTTTGGGAGTTAGTACTGTAAAATTTACAGGGGAAGTTTTAAAAAATGTCAAAATGGCAACATATATTATTGATATGAAAAGAATATTAATTAAAGGTGAAACAACGGTTGGGCTTGCAAATGGTATTCTTCTTGCTGATGACAAAAAAATATACTCTGCAGAGAGTTTAAAAGTAGGATTATTTAAATAATGAGAAGAGTAGTAATCACAGGTTTGGGAATTGTTTCATGTCTTGGCAATAATCAAGAAGAAGTTCACCAATCTTTATTAAATACTAAATCAGGAATTTCTTTTTCGGAGGAATATAAAGAACATAATCTTAAAAGTCATATTCATGGAAAGCCTAATATAAAACTTGAAGATCACATAGATAGAAAAACAATTAGATTTATGGGTTCAGGTGGACCCTCAATTGAAAATGTCATTTTGGCAGCTGATAAAACTAGAGCAAAAACTCCAAAATTAATGGGACCATTTATTGTACCTAGAACTATGGCGAGTACCGCATCAGCAACACTTGCTGTTCCTTTTAAAATTAAAGGAACTAACTATACAATGAGTTCAGCCTGCGCAACAAGTGGCCACTGTATTGGAAATTCAATGGAACTTATCCAAATGGGAAAACAAGATGTTGTTTTTGCAGGTGGTAGCGAAGAGATACACTGGGCAATGACTGCTATGTTTGATGCAATGACTGCATTATCTTCAAAATATAATGATACACCTGAGAAAGCATCAAGAGCTTATGACAAAACTAGAGATGGTTTTGTAATTGCTGGAGGTGCAGGGGTTTTGGTTCTTGAAGAATATGAACACGCTAAAGCTAGAGGAGCTAAAATATACGCAGAATTAACTGGTTATGGAGCAACTTCAGATGGTTATGATATGGTAGCACCTTCAGGCGAAGGAGCAGTGAGATGTATGCAAATGGCCATGGCAACTTCTAAGAATAAAATTGATTATATAAATACTCATGGGACTTCTACTCCAGTTGGAGATATTACAGAATTAAATGCTGTTAAAGAAGCTTTTGGTAATGAAATTCCAAAGATTAGCTCAACTAAATCTTTATCAGGTCATCCATTAGGTGCCGCATCAGTACACGAAGCAATATATTGTCTAATTATGATGAAAAATAACTTCATTACCGGGTCAGCTAACATAAACGAAATGGATGAAGAGGCTAAAAAATTTCCAATAGTTGCAAAAACAGAAACAGAAGCAACATTAAATACTGTCATGTCTAATAGTTTTGGTTTTGGTGGAACAAATGCAACTCTAGTATTTGAGAAAGTCTAACTTATGTCTTTAATGAAGGGTAAAAAGGGACTGATAATGGGTGTTGCTAATGAGAGATCTATTGCATGGGGTATTTCCCAGAAACTAGCAGAGGCAGGTGCTGAATTAGCTTTTACTTATTTGGGTGATGCTTTAAAAAAAAGAGTTATTCCTTTAGCAGAAAAGCTGAACTCTAACGTTACATTTAGTTGTGATGTTGAAAAAAAAGAAGAAGTAGTAAAATTATTTGAAGATATTAAATCTCAGTGGGGAGAAATAGATTTTGTTGTTCACGCAATTGCTTTTTCAGATAAATCTGAGCTTTCAGGAGAATATCTAAATACAACCAGAGAAAATTTTTTAAGAAGTATGCTAATTTCTTGTTTTTCATTTACTGAAGTTGCAAAAGAAGCTGCAAAAGTTATGAAAGAGGGTGGTAGCATGATTACACTTAGCTATGAGGCTAATAAAGCTATTCCAAATTATAATGTTATGGGGGTTTGTAAGGCAGCTTTAGAATCCAGTGTAAAGTATTTAGCAAGAGATTTAGGGGCTAAAGGAATAAGAGTTAATGCAATAAGTGCAGGTCCCATTAAGACTTTAGCAGCATCAGCTATTGGGGATGCTAAATTCTTATATAAATGGAATGCTGACCACTCATTTTTAAAAAGAAATGTAGATAATATGGATGTTGGAAACTCAGCATTGTATCTTCTAAGTGATATGGCAGGTGGTGTTACAGGTGAAATTCACTATGTTGATGCTGGTTATAATAAAGTAGGTATGCCAGATCCAAAAAATATATCTTAAGAGTTTGTAATTATGCTGATTTTAGTTTGGTTTGTAGTTTGTATAATATTTATTTTTGTTCAATTAATTCTTGAAGGTTCTGGACATGCACTTGAGGTTTTTGCCCTATTGACTGCTGTAGCTTTATTTCTAATAAATAAACTTGGAAAAAAAAATAAATAACTAATAAATAATTATTGTGAAAAGAAAGTTTTTGAAAATTGCTGGAGCTTCTATATTAGGTTTTATATTTTATCCATTAACATCATTAGCAAATAACATAGTGGGTTTTAAAAAAAAATTAAAAAAAGATGAGAGTGAATACAATATAATTAATCCTGATCTTACAAATGAACAAAAAATAATAATGTTTGAGGAAGGTACTGAACGTGCTGGAACCAGTGAATTAAACTATGAAAAGAGAAAAGGCTCATATCATTGCGCAAATTGTGGTGTAAAATTATTTGAATCTGTTAAAAAATTTGACAGTGGAACTGGTTGGCCATCTTTTACAGAGGCACTACCTGGTGCATTTGTAACAAAAACTGACTATTCATTTGGGATGAAAAGAACTGAATATTCTTGTGCAAACTGTGGTGCTCATCATGGTCATGTTTTCAATGACGGGCCTGATGGCGGAAAAAGATATTGTAGTAACGGTCTTTGCTTGCTTTTTGTCCCAGAGAGTTAGAAATCAATAAGACTTATATCCAAAAAATACTGCAATTATTAAGGCTAAATATATCAAACCTTTAATTAAAAAAAATGCAAAACCCCCAACTAGTAAATATTTGCCATATTTACTTTTTGATAAATAAGATTTTAATTTTGAGTATATATTCAATATTAATCTTTAATTTTATTCCACTCAACTATACCACCAGATATGTTTTTAACATTTTTCACTCCCATATCTTTCATGGTCTTAGTAGCTAAAGTACCTTGTCCACCAACACCACAGAATACAATATATTCTTTGTCTGGATTATTTTTTATAATATCATTTTCAATTGGACTACCTTCAGCTAAATAAAATTCCAATAATCCTCTATCCATATGAATAGCGTTTCCAATTGTTCCTTTTGAAAAACTTTCTTTATCTCTTACATCAATAAATTGAACATTTGGATCATTTAATTTTTTTTTTGCATCCTCAGGGCTAATATTTTCTATCTCCCCGCTTACAGACATCAATTCTTCAAATTTTTTCATATTTCTCCTCTAAATTTATTAAATATTATTTCTAATATAACCAACATTAGTAGTTTTAAAATGCTTGAAAGGGATATTTGTATCTTTAATTGCCTTAATAGTCTCTTGTGTAATATTTCCATAAACTTCTATTTCGAATCTATCAGCAATTCTGTTATGCTTTTCAACATAAGCTTGGACTGGGGCATTACTTAGATGATGTAGCATGGCTTCGCTATTTCGGTAAACCTCACTCCAAGTAAATTCTAAAGGATCAGTTGGATCTTGATCAAAAGTATGAATAAGCATGTCAGGCTCTGATGCGTTAACAGCATCATCTGCTTCTTTTGCTATCTTGAGATACTCTTCAACATGACCCTCTTTAACACGTATTCTAGCAATTAAAATAAATGGGTTGGACATTTATCTATATAGCAGCCTGCTTTATAGATAGTTTTACTTTTCCTCTATCAAATCCGATAACTTTTACCTTTACTTCATCACCTTCTTTGACAACATCTGTTACTTTAGCAACTCTTTTATCTGCAAGCTCAGAAATATGAACTAGTCCATCTTGTTTTCCTAAGAAATTAACAAAAGCACCAAACTCCATAATTTTCATAACTTTTCCGTTATAAATTTTATTTAATTCAGCTTTAGCAGTTATGTCCTTGATCATTTGCATGGCAATATTTCTAGACTCTTCATCAGGAGCAGCAACTGTTACTACACCTTCATCATTAACATCAACTTTAGCACCTGATTTTTCAACAATCTCTCTGATTGTTGCACCACCTTTTCCAATCACGGCTGCTATATCTTTTTTATCAACAGTAACTTGTTCCATTTTTGGAGTGTGTTTTCCAACATCATCTCTAGACTTGCTTAAAGCTTTATTCATTTCACCAAGTATGTGAATTCTTCCATCTTTAGCTTGGTTTAAAGCCTGTTCCATTATTTCAAATGTGATACCAGTAATTTTGATATCCATTTGTAATGATGTAATTCCATCTTTAGTTCCAGCAACTTTAAAATCCATATCACCTAAATGATCTTCGTCACCTAAAATATCAGAGAGAACACTAAAATCATCACCCTCTTTAATTAAACCCATGGCAATACCTGCAACCGGCTCTTTTATTGGAACACCTGCATCCATAAGTGAAAGAGATGCGCCGCAAACAGATGCCATTGATGAAGAGCCATTAGACTCGGTTATCTCTGATACTATTCGAAAAGTGTATGGAAACGAATCTTTTGACGGCAATGAAGAGTTAATTGCTCTCCATGCTAATTTTCCATGTCCAACTTCTCTTCTACCAGTCCCAATTCTTCCAGTTTCACCAACTGAAAAAGGAGGAAAGTTATAATGAAGCATAAATCTTTCTCGGTGTTGTCCATCTAAACTTTCTAAACGTTGTTCATCATCAGAAGTACCTAGAGTGGTAACTACAATTGCTTGAGTTTCTCCTCTAGTAAATAGTGCTGAACCATGAGCTCTTGGTAGAACTCCAACTTCACACATAATTGGTCTTACATCAGCAAGTCCTCTTCCATCAATACGATTTTTATTTTTTAGGATATCAGTTCTTACTATAGATTTTTCTAAATTTTTGAGTTGTGAGTTTACGTCTAAGTCTGAATAATCCTCATTTTCTTCATAAAGCTTTTTAGCTTTCTCTGTAATCTCAGAAATTTGATTAGATCTATCTTGTTTATCTCTTGTAGAAAATGCTTTCTTCAAATCTTCAGTGAATTCATCTTCTAATTTCTTTTTTACCTCTGAAAGATCTTTTTTCTCAACAGTCCATTCAGGTTTTCTACATTCTTTTGCCAGTTCCTCTATCATTTCTATTACTGGCACAAATCCTTCGTGTCCAAATTTTACTGCATTTAGCATTTCTTCCTCTGTCAATCCATTTGCCTCAGACTCAACCATTAAAACTGCATCTTTAGTTCCGGCTACAACAAGATCTAGCTTAGAATTTTCTAATTCTTTTTTAGATGGGTTAAGAACGTACTTTCCTTCAATAAAGCCAACTCTAGAAGCTCCAACGGGACCCATAAATGGCATCCCCGAGATGGCTAAAGCTGCTGATGAAGCGGTAATTGCTAAAATATCTGGTTGATTTTCAGCATCGTATGAAATTACTGTTGGTAACAATTGTACTTCATTTTTAAAAGCATCAGGAAACAAAGGTCTAATTGGTCTATCAATTAGTCTTGAAATTAATGTTTCACTCTCAGTTGGTCTTGCTTCTCTTTTAAAATAACCGCCAGGGATTTTTCCACCAGCATAATATTTTTCTTGGTAATTAACAGATAAAGGAAAATAATCCATATCTGGATTAACTTTCTTTGCTCCAACAACAGTTGCCAGGATAACTGTCTCACCACATTGAGCAATAATTGCTCCATCTGCTTGTCTTGCTATCTTACCGGTCTCTAAACTTAATTTTTTTCCACTTACTTCGATTTCTTTTTTTATTACTTTAAACATTTACTTCCTTAAATTTAATTTTGTTAATACTGCTTTATAAGACTCCATATTATTTTTCTTTAAATAGTCTAATAATTTTTTTCTTCTATTTACCGCTCTCAAAAGGCCTACTGAAGAATGTTTATCCTTTTTGAATTGCTTAATATGTTTTGATAAATTCTCAATTTTTCCTGTTAATTGAGCAATCTGAACTTCGGAAGATCCAGTATCTTTGTCATGGATTTGAAGTTCTTTTACTTTTTCTTTCATTTTTTTCCTTATTTATTTATTTGTTTGTTTAATTAAATTTTCTATTTTTTCTGCATAATCAAAAGAATCGTCTTTCACAAAAAAAAGTTTTGGTAAAAATTTCATTATAATTTTTTTAGACAAAACTTTCCTTATCATGAATGATGCAATTTTTAATTTCTCTATAATTTCTTCAGTATTCTTTCCTCCCAAAGGCATTACAAATATTTTGGCTGTTTTTAGATCTGGTGACATTCTTACCTCTGTAACTGTAATTTCTTTTGTTGATAAATTTGGTATTTTTGCTTCATCTCTAATAAAAAGTGTGCCTAAGGCTTGTTTTATCATTTCTCCAACCCTTAACTGTCGTTGTGTTATGGGTTTTCCTAGATGTTTCATTTAAATTGTTCTTTCAGTTATTGTTGAATTATAAACTTCAATAATATCTTTTTTTTGATAATCAGCGAAGTCTTTAAGAGTAATCCCACATTCCAAACCTGCTGAAACCTGTTTAGTTTGATCTTTTTCTCTAAATATAGAACCAATTTTCCCATTAAATATAATAGCACCATCTCTAATAATCCTTGCACTAGAATTCTGTGTTATCTCTCCATCAACTACTTTTGATCCAGCTACTTTTCCAACTTTTGAAACCTTAAAAATTTCAAGAATTTCTGCACTTCCAATAATTGTTTCTTGTACATCTGGGGATAATAATCCTGCCATCCTCGCTTTTATAAAATCTAATACTTCATAGATTATGTTATATGAGGAAATTAAAATTTTTTCTTGTTCAGCTCTTTTTTTTGCCTCTTTACTTGGTTTAACATTGAAAGCAATTATAACAGCATTTGATGCTTTTGCTAATGTAACATCTGTTTCAGTGACCATTCCTATGTCGGAAAGAAGTATTTTTGGTTTTACTTCATCATGTTTTATTTGATCTATTGCATTTTTTATGGCCTCGGATGAACCATGAACGTCAGATTTAATAATTATATTTAATTCCTCTGATATTGTGCTCTGAAAAGCAGAGTCTTGAGTGACAAAATTAAGAGGTATTTTATCATCTTTTGATTCTTCAACTCTTGCTTCGCAAAGGGATTTAGCCTCTTTTTCGCTTGATAAAACAATAAAATCATCCCCAGATTTTGCTGCTCCATTAATGCCTATAATCTCAATAGGAGTAGCTGGTTCAGCAATATCAATATTTTTACCTTGGTCATTTATTATTGCTCTTACTTTTCCCCATTTCAACCCACTGACAAAATAATCTCCTTTTTTAAGAGTACCTGTAGTTACAACAATGTTTGCAACTGGACCTCTCCCAATATCTATTTTTGATTCGAGAACTATACCTTTGGCGTTTGTTTCAAAATCTGTTTTTAAATCTAGTAACTCTGCTTGTAGCAAAACAGACTCGACTAACTTATCTAAATTATTTTTAGTTTTTGTTGAGATTTCCACCATTAATGTATCACCAGATAAATCTTCAGCGATTAATTCATATTCCAAAAGTTGATTTTTAATTTTTTGTGGATCTGCTTCTGGTAGATCACATTTATTTATAGCAACAACTATTGGAACTTTTGCTGCCTTCGCATGCTTAATGGATTCAATCGTCTGTGGTTTAACACCATCATCTGCTGCTACAACTAAAATTACAATATCTGTTAGCTTAGAGCCTCTAGCTCTCATCTCTGTAAATGCTGCGTGTCCTGGAGTATCAATAAATGTGATTTTATTATTTTGGTGATTAATCTGATAAGCTCCAATGTGTTGAGTTATACCTCCAAATTCTCCTGAAACTACATTAGCTTTCCTTAACACATCTAAAACTGAAGTTTTACCATGATCAACATGTCCCATAACCGTAACTATTGGAGGACGATTTTGTAAATTTTCTGACTTTACCTCTTTTATTTTTTCAATTATTTCTTCAGCTTTTGTCTCTCTTATAGGATTATGGCCAAATTCTTTAACTAAATATTCTGCTGTATCAGCATCTATGGTATTATTTATTGTAACTGTTACTCCCATACCAAGTAAATGTTTAATAATACTGCTAGATTGTTCAGCCATTCTGTTTGCTAGCTCTTTGATTGTTATTATCTCTGGAAGGTTTACTTCTTTTTTAACTTGAGTAAAATTATCTTTGTTTTCTTCTTGATTTAAATTTCTATTTTCCTTTTGTTTAGCTCTTTTTAAAGAGGCTAAGCTTCTTGATTTTATCTCTGCATGATCATCACTTAAAGCTCTAGAAATTGTTAATTTTAATTCTCTTCTTTTTCCAGGGGTTTTACTTGATTTATTTTCTTTTGGTGCCGCTTCTCCTTTTAACCTTCTTGTAGCTCTTTGCTCTGCTAATTTTCTTTTTTCAAAATCTGAAGTAGGAGGTGATGCAGGTCTGTTAAGATTATTTGGCTTAGAGGAAATATTTCTACTTGGTGCAAAACTATTATTACTAATTGGTCTAGAAAATTGAGATTTGCCCTGAAATTTCGAACTTTTTTTCTCAATTACAACAGTGTTTTTTGATTTTGATTTAGCCTGTTCTATACTACTAAAAGTCTTCTGAGAACTTCCTGTTATCGATAACTTTAACTTTTTTTTTTCCATTTTCCATCTTTCAATCTTTATAAACTTTGTCTCTAGCTGACATAATCAAATTATCTGCTTCTAACTTTGATAGGGCAAAATCTTCTAAATAACCTTTAATTTTAATTCTTTCACCTTTAACTACATCGTAAGTACCAGTCAACTCATCAGATGCTAGGTCGGCTAAATCTGTTAATGTTAGAATTTTCTGTTCTCCCAAAGTAACTAGCATACCTGCTGTAAGACCCTCATGATTAATTAAATCACTGTCTAATCCTAAATCTTTTATTCTTTTTGAGATTTCTTCTTGATCTTTCTCGTAAAATTCTTTTGCTCGTTCAATTAACTCTTTTGCTGTTTCCTCCTCAATACCCTCAATTTTTGTTAAAGCTTCTGGAGAAGAATCTTTAATATCATCAATCGAAGAGAATCCTTCCGCCACTAAAAGTTGTCCAAGTGTCTCGTCTAGTTCTAGGTTCTTAACAATGTTGTCTGTTTTCTCTTTAAATTCTAGTTGTCTTTTTTCAGAGTCCTCTTGTTCTGTCATTATGTTAATTTCATAGTTTAACAATTTTGTAGCTAATCTTACATTTTGACCTCTTCTTCCAATAGCCTTACTTAGGTTTTCCTCTGTTAATATAACATCAAGTTTTTTTGCTTCATTATCAACGTTTACTCTTTGAACTTCAGCAGGTGATAATGCATTGGCTACCACAATAGCCGGGTCTTCAGACCAATTTACGATATCTATTTTTTCACCTTGTAATTCATTCACTACTGCTTGAACTCTGCTACCTCTCATTCCTACACATGCTCCCACAGGATCCAATGATGTATCAATGGCTTTAACACAAATTTTTGCTCTACTGCCAGGATCTCTAGAGGAAGATTTAATTTCGATTAATCCATCATATATTTCTGGGACTTCTTGGACAAAAAGTTTATCCATAAATTTTGGGTTAGCTCTTGATAAAAAAATTTGTTGTCCTCTCGGCTCTCTTCTGACATCTAAACAATAGGCTTTAATTCTATCTCCTGCCTTAATGTTCTCTCTAGGTATCATTTCATTTTTTTGAATTATTGCCTCAGTTCTTCCAAGATCAACTATTACATTACCAAATTCTAGTCTTTTAACTATTCCACTTAATATAGTGTCCTTTTTATCAATAAAATCATTATATTGCCTCTCTCTTTCCGCCTCTCTAACATTAAAGCTTATAACCTGTTTAGCTGTTTGAGCTGCAATTCTCCCAAAATCAAATGATGGTAAAGGTTGTAAAACTTCATCACCTATTTTTTTGTCTTTGTTAATTTCATTCAACTTTACTGCATCTACCAGAGTAATTTCAATGTTTGAGTTCTCTGGTTTTTCTGTAATCAACAATTTTCTAAATATTCCTATATTTCCATTATCTCTATCTATTTCCACCTTGATTTCATTATCGGATCCAAATTTTGATTTAGCTGCTTTGGCAATACCTGTTTCCATAGAACTAATGATTAGTTCTTTATCAATAGATTTTTCTAATGCTACAGCCTCAGCAATTCTTAACAATTCTAATTTATCAGCTCTTCTATTTAACATAATTTTTAGCCAAAAAAAAATGGGCCTGAGCCCATTTTTGAAATTTCAACAATGTGCTTGGAATATAGTTATTTTTTGTTGATTTACAACAATATTTACTTACTAAAAACTCCAGATTTATCTGTTTTTTCCCATGAAAATGAACCATCATCCTCTGGTATTCTTCCAAAGTGCCCATAAGCTGAAGTTTTTTCATAAATAGGTTTGTTTAAACCTAACATTTCTCTAATTCCTCTTGGGCTTAGATCAAAGCTCTCTTTAATAAGTTTTTCAACGTGCATGTTCTTTTCTTCATCATTATCAAACAGATCTACATAAATTGAGAGTGGTTTAGAAACTCCAATAGCGTAAGCTAATTGAATTAAACATTTATCAGCAATTTTTGAAGCTACAACATTTTTAGCTAAATACCTTGATGCATAAGCAGCTGATCTATCAACTTTTGTAGGATCTTTTCCAGAAAACGCACCTCCACCATGTGGTGCAGCTCCGCCGTATGTATCAACAATAATTTTTCTACCAGTTAAACCACTATCTCCGTCTGGACCACCAATTACGAAGTTGCCAGTAGGATTGATATAAATCTCTTTTTCATCAAGGCTTCCCAATAAATTTTTAGGTATAGATCGCTCTATATAGGGCATACAAAGTTCTTTGACTTGAGCTAAGCTAACATCTTTTGAATGTTGTGTAGAGATAACTACTGAAGTTACAGCTGAAGGCATACCATCTTTATATTCAATAGTAATTTGACTTTTTGAGTCTGGCTCTATTCCATCCAACTTTCCTGATTTTCTATCCTCAGCCATAAGTCTTAAAATTTTATGAGAATAATGAATTGGAGCAGGCATTAAAACATCTGTTTCGTTACAAGCATAACCAAACATAATTCCTTGATCTCCTGCACCTTCATCTTTATTTCCAGCTGAGTCTACTCCCATTGCAATATCTGCTGACTGAGAGTGTAAATGTGTTTCAATTTTAGTTTGATCTCTCCAAGAAAAACCATCCTGGTCGTAACCTATATCTTTAATACAATCTCTTACTTTTGAAATTAATTCTTCTTCTTTTAGTTCTGGACCTCTTACTTCTCCAGCTAATACAACTTTATTTGTTGTTGTTAAAGTTTCACAAGCAACTCTTGCTTGAGGTTCGGAAGCTAAAAAGCTGTCCACAACCATGTCTGAAATTCTGTCACAAACTTTGTCAGGGTGTCCTTCTGACACTGACTCACTAGTAAATAAAAAATTTTTTTTCATTGATTCTCCCGTATTTTAAAAAAAAAAATTAAACTAATATAAATAGATAGAAAATAAAAGAAGATCTTATTGCCGTGAGAGCTAAAGATTGTTTTATTGGACTTTTTGAAAGACTGAATCTCAATAAATCCCTTATCGGTTGTTAAAATTTTATCAATTACCTGTCCTTTTGGATTAATAAAGGCCGAAATCCCGTTGTTTGATGAGCGGATAACCGGTTTACCTTCCTCAATGGATCTGAAAATTGAGTGAGAGTAATGCTGATATGGACCAATAGAATTTCCAAACCAACCATCCTCGGAGATGTTTAATATAAAATCATAATTTTTCTCACTGTGATTTATTTGACCAGAGTAAATAATTTCATAACAGATAAGTGGGACAAAACTATAATTGTTGAATCTAATTAGATCTCTTCGGTTATCTGCAGAGAAAGATTGGTAACCTTTAGTGATTTTTTTAAATCCCAAATTACTTAATACGTTTTCAAATGGCAAAAACTCTCCGAATGGTACCAATTTATTTTTATAGTATTTTTGTAAGATATTAAGATCATTATTTACAATTAAAAGCGAATTATAAACCTTTTGTTTTTCATTTATGTTCATACCCAAAATAATCTTATGTTTTTTTGAAAAATTATTTGAGAAAAGACTTTTAAATTTTTTAAGATCCTCAAAATAAATACTTGAAAGAATACCTTCAGGTAAAATAAATAGTGTTTCAATTAATGGATTGGGCTTAGAAATACTAATCAATTCAAGAATAAATTCTTTGGGATTTTCATTTTGAAAATATCTATTAATATTAATTGTAGGAGAAATTATCTTAATGTTAAAACCTAAATCTTTTTTTTCAGTCAGTTCAAACTGTTTCATATTTGAATTTCCCCAAAAATAATTGATGAAAAGAGCTGACAGAGAAAAAATAAATATACTTATTTTTATTTTTTTTTTGTAGTTGAAGAATAAAATAGTCGGAAATAAAAATAACAAAATAACTATTGAATTAAAGGCATAAGTCCCTGTTATAGAAAGTATTTGAATAAGTTCTAAATAATTTACAAAGCTAAAAGCAATTAAGTTCCAGGGAAAGCCACCAAATACGAAACTTCTAATGTATTCAAATATAGATATTGTAGTAGCCAAAATTAAAATTGATAAAAGATTTTTTTTTGGATTTAAAAATGAAAAAACTAAAGTTGAAAAACCATAAAATAATCCTAAAAACAACGGAATTAAAATTAGAGCAAATGGTATCAAAGGTTTAAAGATATCTTCAAAAGTCAAGGAATTGGTTATCCAGTATAAATTTGATATAAAATAACCAAATCCAAATATCCATCCAATATAAAACGAAACAATTTTATCTTTTGAATAAAATAGTAATGTCCACAGGAGGGCTGGGTATGAAAAGAAATTGATGTAAAATAAATTGTAAGGTGGAAGGCTAAAAGAAGATATTAGGCCAAATGAAAATACAAAAGAGTATAATAGAATTTTATATTTATTTAGTAAAGTCAATTTTCTTTATGAAAATAATTCAATATTAATTTTTCTTTTTTAGACATTTTTTTAAAATCATTTAATTTTTTATGATCATGGCCAATTAAATGAAGATATCCATGAATCCACATTTTATCAAACTCTAAAAAGAAATTTGTTTTCTTAGATCTTTCTTTAATAATTTCATAGCTAATGGCTATGTCACCTACATATAGTCTTTTTTTCTCTTTAATTTTCATTGGAAAGGATAAAACATCAGTAGTTTTATTTTTTTTTCTGAATTTAAGATTTAAATATTTCATATTTTTATCATTAGTTAAGAGTATCGAGAATTCATGATTTTTTTTTTTAAATAAAGGAGCTTTGGATAAAATTCTAAGTCTATTCTTCAAATAACCGCTTGGTTTTTTTATAATTTTTTTCCAATTTGAATAGCCAGATATTACATTGGCTTTTATCATCCGTCTGAGCTTTGATCTGAATATGCCTTAACGATTTTAGATACGAGTGGATGTCTAACTACATCTTTATGATTAAAATCTACTACAGATATTTCTTTTAAATGTCCTAGTAATTTTTTTGATCTGTATAGGCCTGAAAGTGATTTATTAGGCAGATCTATTTGCGAGGGGTCACCATTTATTACTATCTTGGAATTCTCTCCAATTCTAGTTAAAAACATTTTAATCTGAGTGTCTGTTGCGTTTTGTGCCTCATCAAGAATTGCAAAAGAATTTTTTAAAGTTCTACCTCTCATAAAAGCTAGGGGAGCTATTTCTATATCACCTACTTCAATTTTTTTTTGTATCTTTTCAAAATCTAACAGATCGTACAAAGAATCGTATAATGGTCTAAGGTAAGGATCTACCTTATCTCGCATATCACCAGGTAAAAATCCAAGTCTTTCTCCAGCCTCAACAGCTGGCCTAGAGAGAATTATTCTTTCTATTTTCTTCTCCAACAACATTGTTAGGGCAACAGCAACTGCTAAAAAAGTTTTACCTGTTCCAGCTGGCCCAGCAGAAATAATTATGTCAGACTCCCTTAAAGCTCTAACGTAATCTTTCTGTCTTTCAGACCTTGGAATTACAGATTTTTTTGGAGTTTTAATTATATATTCTACTTTTTTTTCAACGTTATTTTTTTCGTCTATCATAAATTCATTTATGGAAGAAATTATATCTTTTTTTTCAATTGTTCCATTATTTAAAAATTGTTCAGTCAAAAATTGTATAGCATTTTTTATCAAATCATTCTTTTCTGGATCACTTTTTACTAGGATAGAATTACCTCTTGAATACAAGCTAGTTTTTGTAATTTTTTCTAATTCCTTTAAGTTATTATTAAACTCACCTGCCACACCAAGTAACAAATCGTTATTTTGAAATATAATACTTAAGGTATTATTTTCAGAATATACATATTTTAATCCAAAAATATTTTTTTTTTTATTTAAATTGACCAATTCAAGCAGCTTTCTTTTTTTTGTCTAGTAATCCAAATAATGAGTTCTGGTTACTATTGTGAACTTTTACTTTTACAACTTTACCAATATTACTTTCATTTCCGTCAAAAATTACAGGTGAAATATACTTATTTCTTCCAAATAATTTATTTTGTTTTTCCATTTTATTTTCAACTAACACATCAACAATACTATTCTCCAATGATTTATTTTTTTCTTTTTGGTTATAAAATAATTTTTCCTGAATTAAGGTAAGTCTTTCTTTAGCTAAACTCTTCTCTACCATCTCTAATGTCGATGCTTTTGTTCCTGGTCTAGGACTAAAAATAAAAGAAAAAGAATTAAT
Organism: uncultured Pelagibacteraceae bacterium; assembly: GCA_902518235.1. GTDB lineage: Bacteria > Pseudomonadota > Alphaproteobacteria > Pelagibacterales > Pelagibacteraceae > Pelagibacter. The sequence continues at coordinate 22,463 of CABYFN010000008.1, forward strand.
AAATTTTATTTTTTTTATTAGATTAAATGTATCTTCAAAATCTTTTTGAGTTTCTCCAGGATAGCCAATGATAAAATCGCTAGAAAATTCTATTTCTTTATTTATTTTTTTTAGTCTTTCATAAATTTTTAAATAATGATCAACGGTATGTTTTCTATTCATTAACTCTAACATCTTGTTAGAGCCACTTTGAATAGGTAGATGAACAAAAGGCATTAATTTTTTACTAGATGAATAGCATTCAATTAAATCATCGGTCATATCTCTTGGATGTGAGGTGGTATATCTTATTCTTTCTAACTCTGAAAATTGATCTAAATGGTTAATTAAATGGGAGATTCTATACTCTTTAGAATTTTCTGTATATGAATAAGCATTAACATTTTGACCTAGCAATGTTATTTCTTTTGCACCGTTATTTATTAGTTGTTCTGCCTCCATTATAATTTTATTAAATGGCCTAGAGTACTCAGGTCCTCTTGTGTAAGGCACAACACAAAAATGGCAAAATTTATCGCATCCTTCTTGAATGGTTAAAAAGGCTGATATTTTATCATTAGTATTTTTAATTTTATCAAAATATCCAAACTTGGAGATGGTATCAAATTCGGTTTCTTCTTGTTTTAAACTTACAATATGATTTTTTAATAAGTCATTTACTTTATGATACGATTGTGGTCCTAAAATAATATCTATATATGGTTCTCTCCTCATCATTTCCTCGTTTTCAGCCTGTGCAACACAGCCCGCTACGACCATTATTGGTTTTTTTTTATTTCTGTATAATTTTTTAACTCTACCAATTTCATGGTAAACTTTATCTTTGGCTTTATCACGTATGTGACACGTATTTAAAATATAACAGTCTGCATTTGATTGGTTTGTAGTTTTTACAAAACCCAACTTGCTAACAGAATCATAGATTCTATTAGAATCATATTCATTCATTTGACAACCAAAAGTTTTTATGAAGATTTTTCCATTCATCATATTTTATATTTTAAAAAAAACTCTGAAATTTCTATCATTTTTTTTTTTTAATCCCATAAAGTTCTAATTTGTGATCTACTAGATTATATCCATATTTTTCTGCAACTTTTTTTTGTAGTTTTTCTATTTCTTCATCTACAAACTCAATGATTTCTCCTGATTTAATGTCAATAAGATGATCGTGATGACTTTCAACTAGTGTTTCATATCTTGCTTTGCCACCTTTAAAATCATGCTTTGTAAGTATACCTGATTCCTCAAAAAGCTTTACTGTTCTATAAACTGTAGCAATACTTATTTTTGGATCTAGCTTTGAAACTCTTTGATATAGTTCATCAACATCTGGATGATCTGACTCACCATAAACTTCTTTTGATTCTGATAAAACTTTAGCAATTATTTTTCTTTGATCAGTAAGTTTAACACCTTTTTTTTGGCAAATTTGTTCTATTGTTTCAGACATAATTTATTTTAACTCGAATATATGGGTTTTATCAAACTTTTATTTTTATTTAATTTTATTAAACTTTTATAATTTTCATTTATTAGATCCTCTGATTTAAAACCAATTAAAACTGCACTATTTGTTAAAGATATAGCTTTAGCGACTGACAAGGAAATTCTAAGACTTGTAAATTTACCAGGTCCCAGATTGACAAAAATTCTACAAATATCAGTTATTTTAATTTTTTTTGTATTCAGAAATTTCAAAAGCAGTTTCATAAAAATATCAAAATTTTCTCTACTGTTTATATGTTTGCTAGTATATGATTGTTTACCAGCAATGATCACAAAAACAATTTTTTCATTAGCCGCATCAATTATTAAATTTATCATTTTTTACTTTTTTTTTTTAAATGCTTATGCAGATACTGTAAACAAAAAATATGAACCCAATGAAAAGGGAATATTGGCGTTGATGTACCATAGATTTGAAGAAAATAAATACCCTTCAACCAATATAAAAACTAACATATTTCAAAAACATTTGGATATTATTAGAGAAAATAACTTTTCTTTTTTAAATCCAAATAACTTTGAATTAGAATTTAACAAGGTAAGTAGAGAGAAAAAAATTTTACTTACCATCGATGATGCATTTACCTCTTTTTATTTGAACGCATGGCCAATTCTTAAAAAAGACAAAATTCCATTCATTTTATTTATTTCAACAGAGTCTGTAGGTAAAAATGGTTATATGAATTGGAATGAAATTATAGAGATATCCAAAGAAGATTTTGTTGTTATTGGAAATCACTCACATTCACATGAGTACTTGGTAAAATATGAATTTAAGAAATTTAGAGAAGACATTATAAAATCAAAAAATATATTTAAAGAAAATCTTGGATATAATTCAAAGTTTTTTTCATATCCATTTGGAGAGTATAGTTTAGTACAAAAAAAATATATCTCTGAAAATTTTGATTATGCTTTTGGTCAACATTCAGGAGTTATAGATTTAAATAAAGATAAATATGAGTTACCAAGATTTCCAATAAATGAAAAATATGGAGATTTAGAAAGGTTTAAATTTTTAATAAATCTTTTACCGATTCAATATAAAGCTATAATTCCTGAAGAAAAATTTTTATTAAGCAATAATAACCCACCAGATCTAATAATAGAATTTTTTAATGATCAACCTAATATTAATAATATAAATTGCTTTTCTAATGAAGGTGGGGAGTGGAAAGACTCTAAACTAAACTATAAAAAGAATAGAATTGAGGTTATTTTCAGTGAAAAATTTTTACCAAGAAGAGGCAGAATTAATTGTTCGATGCAAGATAAAAACGGATGGCGATGGTTTGGAACTCAGTTTACTCTAAATTAAATTTTTCATTTTTAAACTTGTTGGTAAAATATTTACATCATCAAAATCAGTTAAAGAATTCTGATTAATGATTTTTTTAAGAACTTCAGTATATTCTTTGCCTGTTTCTGCATATTTTTCTAAAAAATTTACTAGTTTTAAACTATCCAATTTTTCATCATTATCTCTTTGAATCGCTCGTTCAATTCTAAATTCTTTATAACTAGAATGTGTATTTAAATTTCTTTGATAGGCTCGCACTGAGGCTTTCAAAATTTTAAACTTTGCGACTTTATGTTTTTTATTTTTTTCAACTTCTAAAGGCTTAATACCCTCGCCAGACCAGGTCCATTGTCCAAATAATGCGTTACCTTCTTGTGCAAATCTTGAACTCCCCCAGCCGGTTTCTTTTGCTGCTTGTGCTATCGCTAGTGAAACGGGAATTTCATCCATTCTTATTTTAAGTTTTACTAAATCATTATTTTTTACACCATACTGTTTAAATTTAAGTTCAAGCCAGGCATTATCGCGTGATGAGGTATTATTTTTATTTAAAATTTCAAAAAGTTTTTTTCGATCAAATCTTATTTTAAGATTTTCCTCAATAATTAATGGTAGTACAATTTTAATAAATAGTTTTTTTCTTTTTTTTGGACTTTCAATATTTTTTAGTTCTTTGGGTAGTTTTGTTAATTGATTGCCTGTATTAACTAATTTAGTTTCTTTTACAGTATCAAGACTATATCCATTGTCTTTAAATAATTCTTCAATGGTTGAAGCACTCAGCCTTGTAGGATCTTCATCATCCTCATCTTTTCCAAAAACATCAATATCTTCAAAGATATTCCATGAAAATCTATCCTTTAAAGTTTCTTCAATTATTTTATCTTTCTTATTCTGCTTATCCAATATTTCTTCAAAACTCTGTTTAGAGGAATTAAAAACAATTTCATTTGATTTTAAATTATTTTTTATAAAACTAACTAAACTTGGTAAAATTGAAAATACTAAAATTATAGCTAAACTTGTTAGTAATGTTTTAAAAAAATTTAGATTACTAATATCTTGTTCTTTTTTGAAATTTTTTTTCATGCCTTTATTGATTTCTTATAATTGATAGAAATGATATTATACAGCTAAAACTTCTTTAACTTCAGGGATATAATGACAAAGAAGGTTTTGAACTCCCTGTTTTAAAGTTAAAGTTGAAGATGGACACCCTGAGCAGCTACCTTTTAACATAACTGTGACTTTTCCATCTTTGAATTCTTTGAAAGTTATGTCTCCTCCATCTCTTGCAACGGCTGGCCTGATTTTAGTTTCTAATATTTTAATAATCTTATTTTCAATTTCACCATAGTCATTATTATCATGTAATTCTGACTTTTTGTTTATAATAAATTCATTACCTTCATCGTAGAATTCATTCAAATGTGAAATGACTATATGTTTTATATTTTCCCATTTTTCGTCTTGAGTTTTATTTATTGATAAAAAATCATCACCCAAAAATATTCCTGTAACACCGTTTATTGATAAAATATTTTTTAACAGGGGAATTTCTGTTTGGTTCTCATATAAAAACTCATAAGGTCCGTCATTTGATACCTTTTTTCCTGGAAGAAACTTAAGAGAATTTGGATTTGGTGTTTCTTGAGTTTGAATAAACATGATATTTATATAATCATAAATTTTTAAATTTAAAGAATTTAAAAACCTATTATTTTCTTCATTTCTACTATCTTTTTTCCTGCAATTTCCTCAGCTTTACCAGCTCCCTCTGCAAGAATTTTGTCTAAATATTCATAATCATTAATTAATTTTTTAATTTCATCAGAAATTGGGGAAATTTTACTTGATAACACTTCGGCTAATTTAATTTTAAGATCTGAAAAATTTTTACCCCCAAATTCTTCTAGAGTTTTATCCAAAGTTTGATCTAAAATGCTTGAATAGATACCAAGAAGATTCTCTGCTTCAGGTCTTTCTTTTAATTTTTTGTCTTCATTAGGAATTGGAAAAGAGTCAGTTTTAGCTTTTTTTATTTTATTGATAATTTCATCTTTAGTATCTGTTAGGTTAATTCTACTAAGATCTGATGGATCTGATTTACTCATTTTTTTTAATCCATCTTTTAAACTCATTATTCTTGAGAAATTTTTTTTTATTAATGGTTGTGGAGCTATTAAAAAATCGTCACAATCAAAATCTTTATTAAATTTTTGAGCAATATCCCTAGTTAATTCTAAGTGTTGTTTCTGGTCTTCTCCAACAGGTACATGTGTAGCATCATAAAGCAATATATCACTAGCCATTAATATAGGATAAATATATAGACCAACAGAAGCCTTTTCCTTATCTTTACCAGCTTTTTCTTTAAACTGTGTCATTCTATTTAACCAGCCCATTGGAGCCATACAACTTAACATCCAAGAACCTTCAGCATGTGCATGAACTTTTGATTGATTAAAAATAATACTTTTACTTGGATCGATACCACTGGCTATAAATGTTGCAGCTGTTTCTCGAATATTATTCTTTAATTCATCTTTATCTTGCTTAATAGTTATAGCATGTAAATCTACTACACAAAAAATACATTCATTTTGGTCATCATTATTTAAATCAACAAAATTTTTGATAGCTCCAAGGTAGTTACCTAAATGAAGATTACCTGTGGGCTGAACACCTGAAAATATTTTTTTGGACATTATTCAATACTTTAAATTAATATCTGAAATTTTAAAGGCTTTTATAATAATTGAAACTCCAATGTATGAAATGAAAGTTAAAAAAACAATCAAAACAACAAAAATAAATTTATAATTATTTGCATAATTTAATGAGCTCTCTAAATAATTAATTAAAAAATAAAATATAGAAATTGCAATTATATTTGAGATAATAATTTTAAATATTTGATTAATAAAATTTGAATTAAATTCAAAATAATTTTTGTTAATTACAAAGACTAGTAAAATAATACCATTAAACCATGAGGATATTGTTGTAGCGATTGGTATTATAATAAAACCAACCTTTGAAAAGAACGTCAAGCTAATTGCAATATTTAAAATTACAGAAATTAAAGAATATTTAAATGGTGTGTTAGTATCGTTTCTTGCAAATAAAAACGTTGAAAATATTTTAATTAAAGAAAATGCTGGAAGTCCAAAAGAAAAATAGAACAAAGCTTTTGCAGAATTACTTACACTCATCTGATCAAAAGAACCATAACCAAATAAAGCAGACGTTATTTGTTCTGAACCAAACATTAAAGCAAATGATGCAGGTAAACTTAGAAATAAACTAAGCTCTAAAGCTTTATTTTGTAGTTCTATCGTTTTTATAGAGTTATTACTTTTAATATGACGGCTTAGATTTGGAAGTATCACAGTGCCAATAGCAATACCTGCTATTGCTAAATTTATCTGATAAATTCTGTCTGCATAATATAAATAGGAAACAGCACTTGCCTGAAATGATGCAATAATTGTTCCTACTAAAATGTTTATTTGAGTAACGCCCGATGAAAATATACTTGGTAAAAGTTTACTAAAAAAGTTTTTTACTTTTTTGTTTATTTTAAAATTAAAATTTATTTTTATTACAAAATATTTTTTAACAAATATTAACAAAAAAATAAATTGAAGAAATCCGGCAAAAGTGACTGCGAAGGATAGATAATAAACCAAATTATCATTTAAATTTTCAGTACATAATAGACAAATTATCAATAATATATTTAGAATTATTGGTGCTGCTGCTGCTGCTGCAAACTTATTATGTGAGTTTAAAATTGCTGAAAAAAAAGAAGCTAAGCTAATAAAAAATAAAAATGGGAAGGTAATTCTCGTTAAATCAATCGCAATATTTAACTTTTCTGTGTCATTTATAAATCCTGGTGCAATTATTTTAATAAATGCAGGCATAAATATTTCAATTATTAGGATTGTGATAAATAGTCCTAATAGCAATAAATTAAAAATTGTATTTGCAAGTGAGTTTGCATATTTTTTTCCTTTTATAAGTTCTGAAGAATAAGAAGGAACAAAAGCTGCATTAAAAGTTCCTTCTGAAAATAATCTTCTAAAGGTATTTGGAATTCTGAATGCTACGAAGAAGGCATCTGCTAAAGGGCCTGATCCAAGGTATATTGCTATAAAAAAATCTCTTATGTAACCAAGAACCCTACTTAATAAAACAAATAGACTAAACGTGCTTGTTGACTTAATGAGGTTCATAAATCATATTAGTCCTAAATTTACCTTAATAGTATATTTAATTTACCTAATGAAAAAAAATAAAATTGAACATTATTCCGATAAAGAGGCTCTTGAATTTCATAATTCAAATAAATCTGGCAAGATTGAGATAAATTCATCAAAACCGATGACATCAAAAAGGGATTTGGCTTTAGCATACTCTCCTGGTGTAGCAGCACCTGTGAAAGAAATTTATAAAAATCCAGAACTTGCATATGATTATACAACTAAAGGAAATTTAGTAGCAGTCATAAGCAATGGGTCTGCAATTTTAGGATTGGGTAATTTGGGAGCAATTGCCTCTAAACCCGTAATGGAGGGTAAAGCAGTTTTATTTAAAAGGTTTGCTGACATAGATGCTATTGATTTAGAGATTGATAGCAAAGACCCAACAGAAATAGTCAATAGTATAAAAAACTTTGCTGTCAGTTTTGGAGGCATTAATCTTGAAGATATTGCAGCTCCAGAATGTTTTATAATTGAGGAAAATCTGAAAAAAATACTTGATATACCTGTATTTCATGATGATCAACATGGGACGGCAATTATTACGTCAGCAGCACTTATTAATTCAATACATATCACTAAAAAAAAAATTTCTAAAATCAAAGTTGTAGTAAACGGTGCAGGAGCATCTGCTATGGCTTGCTCTGATTTATTTTTAAAATTAGGAGTGAAAAAACAAAATCTAACAATGATTGATAGTAAGGGTGTTATTAATTCAAATAGAAAAGGATTAAATAAGTGGAAACTAAAATATGCAAAAAAAACGAAAGATAAAAATTTAAATGATGCATTAAAAAATGCAGATGTTTTTTTAGGTTTATCATCAGCTGGGATTTTGAAAAAAGAAATGATCAAAAAAATGGCAAAAAATCCAATTATATTTGCATGTGCTAATCCTGATCCTGAAATTTTACCTGAAGAAGCATACAAGATAAGAAAAGATGCAATTATAGCAACAGGCAGATCAGATTATGCAAACCAGGTAAATAATTTAATTGGCTTTCCATATATATTTAGAGGTGCACTGGATGTAAGAGCAAAAACTATTAATGAAGAAATGAAAATTTCTGCTGCCAATGCTATAGCTAAATTAGCTAGAGAGAGAGTTCCTGATGAAGTTGCTGCTGCAATGGGTGGAGATAGACCAAAATATGGAAAAGATTATATAATTCCATCTACATTTGATCCAAGATTAATAAGTGTAATTCCTGTAGCTGTGGCAAAGGCTGCCATTAAAAGTGGCGTAGCAAGAAAAAATATTGAAAATTTTACTTTATATTCTGAACAATTAAAACAAAGATTAGATCCATCAGTAACTGTTCTGCAGGGTATTAATTCTAAAATTAAGAAAAACCAAAAAACTGTTGTGTTTGCAGATGGAGAAGATGAAAATACTTTAAAAGCTGCAATTGCATTTAAAAACAGTGGACTAGGAACTCCTATAATCGTTGCAAAAGAAAACGTCGTTAAACAAAGATTAAAAGAAATTGGATATGTAGAAAATTTAGATATTAAAATTGTTAATTCTACTGATAAAAAGTTGAGAGATAAGTATGTAAATATTCTCTTTAAGAAAATGCACAGGGATCAAGGTTTGCTTGAGAGAGATTGTGATAGAATGATTAGAACTGATAGAGTTATTTGGGCATCGTGCATGGTTGAATGTGGAGATGCAGATGCAATGGTAACAGGTAATACTAGAAGATATTCTCAATCCCTAGAAAAAATTAAGAAAGTTATTCCTGCAAGATCAGGTGAAATAATGTTTGGATTAAACATGGTAGTAAATAAAGGAAAAACAGTATTTATTGGGGACACATCAGTAAACGAATACCCATCATCTGAGGAATTAGCTGATATAGCAATTTCATCTGCAAGAGTTGTGAGATTATTTGGATTTGACCCAAAAGTTGCATTTTTATCTCATTCAACATTTGGTCAGCCAATTACAAGCAGAACAAAACATATTAGAGACGCTGTGGAAATATTAAAAGAAAGAAAAGTAGATTTTAAGTTTGATGGTGATATGCAGCCAGATGTTGCTCTTAATGAGGAGTACTCTGATTTGTATCCTTTTTCAGAAATAGTGGGAAAGGCAAACATTCTAATAATGCCTGGTCAACATAGTGCAGCAATTTCCAACAAAATTATGAAATCTTTAGGAGGTGCAAAAGTTATTGGACCATTGTTAATCGGTCTTGCTCAACCAATAGAAATTGCGCCCTTGCGATCTTCTACCTCTGAAATATTAGATTTAGCTTCTGTTGCGGCTTATTCAGCTGGGATAATTAAATATCGAAAAACAAAGTAATGTATTTGTTATTTTTTAACAACTCTCAAATCATCAACTAGAAAAATACTTGTAACTACATCCTCAACATCCAAAATTTGTTTAGCCTCTTTTATAACCTCATCTCTCTCAGTTTTATTTTGAGCTATACCATAAACATAAATTTTCTTTTTATATGTATCAATATTATAGTTGACCGCTTTAATCTTTTTGCTTCCAATTAAAGCTGCTCTTAATTGCGATGTTATTAATAAATCTTTTGCAGATCTTTTGAAATTAAATTTCTCTTTAATTTGTAAATCGTTATTAACAGATCTAGCACCTTTAATTTCCCAAGCTAACTTTGTAATTTTTAGTTTATCTTCAACAGAGTTTACTTTTCCTGTAAGAAATATTCTGCCATCAAGAATTTTTGTTTTTACAGAAATAATATAACTTTTGTCAGTAGATAATAATCTTGCTCTTAAATTTTGTTGCATTATTGAGTCATCAATTTGAGTACCCAGGCTCCTTGGATCTAAAGCAATTGAAACTCCAGTGCCTAATACCCCAGTAGAAGAGTAACCGACACAGCTGGAGAGCAAAACAAAACTTAACAGAAATATAATTTTTTTAATTTTCATTCTTAATTTCGAGACAGTATTTGTAAATTAGTTTTTTAGAAATTTCTCTATCTTCTGAAACTTTTTTTACAATATCTTTAATTGACATTATTTTAATTAATTTATTAATTTTTTTTTTATCTGATTCTTCTAGTTCTTTAAAACTTAATTTTTCCTTCCTTATTTCAGATATAACAACAGTTATCTCACCTTTTCTTGAAAAATTTATATCTGATAACTTTTGTACAGAAGTTCTGATATATTCTTCATGATATTTAGTAATTTCTCTACAAATTAGAATGTCTCTGTCAGAAAAAAATTCTTTTATGTCATCTATTCTTTTAATGAGTTTATTTGGTGATATAAAAAAAACAATTGAACTCTCAATTAATGACAAATTTTTGAATAATTTTTTTACTTGATTTTGTTTTTCTGGAAGAAATCCACAAAAATAAAAATTGTCAGAAAATCCACTTATTGATATTGCTGAACTAACTGCTGATGCACCTGGAATAGGAAAAATATTAATTTTATTTTTAACACACTCTTTAACTAATACTTTACCAGGATCTGAAACAGCAGGGGTTCCAGCGTCCGACACTAATGATACTATTTTATTATTTTTAAGTATTTCTATAGCTTTCTCTAAATTTTTATTTTCATTGAATTTATGATTTGAAATAAGTTTTTTATTTATTTCAAACTTTTGAAGTATTTTTTTTGTAACTCTTGTATCTTCGCATAAGATTAAATCTGATTCTTGAAGGATTTTAACTGCTCTAAATGAAATATCGCCCATATTTCCAATTGGCGTTGCAACACAATATAGCCCAGGTTTAAATTTATTATTGTTTAAATTCATATGAATTCTCTAGTTAAATATATTATTAAAACTTAAATGAAAACTTTAATTAAATTTTTAACATTTATTGTATTAAGTATCTCACTTTTTAATCAAAATATATTTGCGGCTGAAAAAATAAAGATTGGATTAATTGTTCCTTTGAGTGGTGAAAATTCTTTAATTGGCGAAAAAATTATAAAATCAGTTAGAATGGCCATAAACAAAATTAATGACGGAAGAATAGAAATAATTCCGAAAGATACAAAATCAAATCCTATTGATGCTTTAAAAGTTTCTAAAGAATTATATCAAGATGGTATAAGGATAGTCATTGGTCCAGTCTTTAATGAGAGCACTAAGTATCTTGATGATCTCAAAGAAGTAACTTTTATATCTTTTACTAACAAATTAATCGATAATCCAAAAAATGTTATCAGCGCAGGTGTCAATGCTATATCACAATTACAAACAATAAAAAAATTTAATAATAGAAAAAATTTATCAAAAAGCATTTTTTTAGTTCCAAGAGTGCAGTTTAAAAAAGAGATAGAAGAGGCAATTAATAAAACTAAAATCAATCATAAAGAAATATTTTATTATGACAGAGAGCCAACAAAACTTACCAAACAAATTGAGGAGTTAACTAGATATCAAGTAAGGAAAAATAATCTTAAATTTGAAATACAAAGACTTGAGAGTTTGTCATTTAAAGACAAAGACAAAAAAATTCAAAGTTTAAAGAAAAAAGATACACTTGGAAATATTAATTTTGACTCAGTTGTTATAGCTGACTTTGATGAAAATTTAAAAAGCGTAGCCACATCTCTTCTCTATACAGATGTCTCATCAAAAAGAATTTCTTATATAACCTTAAATCAATGGTTTGATGAAAGTCTTTTAAAAGATGTTTCTCTTCATCCAATATATTTTCCCTCAATTAACAAAGATAATTATGAATTATTTATGAATGATTTTAAAAGCGCTTATGGTTTAGATGGAGATCAACTTTCATTTTTAAGTTATGATTTAATAGGATTGGTCTATTTTTTAATTTATGAAAATGATTTTAAAATTTCAAAAAAAATATTCTATAAAAAAAATAAGTTTAAGGGCAAAATAGGAGTTTTTGAGATAAGTAAAAATACTATTACTCATCAACTAAACTTCTACAGTATTGAAGATAATAAATTTAAAAAAATTTTTTGATTTTTTTAAATGCATTAAAACGATGGTCTATACTATATTTTTTATAAGGATCCATCTCACCAAAAGTTAATCTTTTTCCTTTAGGTATGAAAATTGGATCATATCCAAAACCATTTTTTCCTCTTTTGAAATTAGATATTCGTCCCTCAATTTTACCAATTTTACTTATAAATTTACCATTTGGCCAAAAGATTGTGAGCACACATATAAATCTAGCACTCAATCTTTTTTTTTTCCAATTTTTATCTTTTTTAGAAATTTCCTTGTAAACTTTTTTAATAGCTAAATTGAAATTTCTTTTCTTTCCTGACCAATCTGCTGAGTATACGCCAGGTGCTTTATCTAAAATATCAATCTCGATTCCAGAGTCATCTGATAAACAAATTTTACTAGTTCTTTTTGAAAAATATCTTGCCTTTAAAAGAGAGTTTTGTGTAAATGTGGTTCCAGTTTCTGCAGGACTAGGTATTTTAAAGTCTAAATTTGAATAAATTTTTAAACTTTTGGGTAATAGATCTGCTATTTCCTTTAATTTTCCTTTGTTATTTGAGCCAATGAATATCTCTTTAATTTTTTTTTTAGACATCTAGAAATTATACTTTTTCTTACCATATAAACAATATGGACAAGGAAGAATTAAATAAAAATATGGATAAAAATTCTACTGAGGAGGAGTTAAACACTCAATCCACAGAAAATGATAATACAGATCAAGAAAATGAAGAAAAAAATTTAGTGTCTAAAATAAAAGAAGTTGAAAAACTGACACCCGAAGAAGAGTTAGAAAATCTAAAAGATAAGTTAGCAAGAACATTTGCAGAAATGGAAAATCAGAGACGAAGGTTTGAAAAAGAAAGAGACGACGCTTACGAATATGGTGGATTTTCTTTTGCTAAAGAAGCATTAAACTTGCTAGATAATCTTGAGAGATCAAAAGCTGCGTTAGAAAACGATGAGAAATTAAAAGATTCAGATGCACTTAAAAAAATCGTAGAACATTTAGATATTATAAACAATGATATGCTTTCAATATTCAAGAAAAATAATATTGAACCTATAAAGTCAATTAATGAAAAACTTGACCCAAATCTTCACCAGGCAATGATGGAAGTTGAGGATGATACAAAAGAACCTGGAACAATAGTTCAAGAAATCCAAAAAGGATTTATGTTGAAAGAAAGATTATTGAGACCTTCTTTAGTTGGTGTTTCAAAGAAAAAAACAAAAGAAGAGCAAAAAGAAGTCCAAAAAGATGAAAAAAACCAATAAAACCAATAAAAATTTAAATTTTATAGACGGTTGTAGTCTAACAATTAGCACTTATATGTCGGAAAGGTATTAAATTATGAGCAAAGTGATAGGAATAGATCTAGGAACAACAAATTCATGTGTATCCGTAATGGAAGGTACGCAAGCTAAAGTTTTAGAAAATGCGGAGGGTGCAAGAACAACCCCTTCTGTAGTTGCATTTTCTGATAATGATGAGAAATTAATTGGGCAACCTGCAAAAAGACAAGCAGTAACCAATCCAGAAAATACAATATTTGCAGTTAAAAGATTAATTGGAAGAAATTTTGAAGATCCTTCTGTTAAAAAAGATGTTGAAACTGCGCCATTTAAAATCGTTAACTCTGATAAAGGAGATGCTTGGATTGAAGCTAAAGGTAATAAATACTCGCCTTCTCAAATTTCTGCTTTTACACTTCAGAAAATGAAAGAGACTGCTGAAAAATATTTAGGCCAAGAAGTTTCTCAGGCTGTAATAACTGTTCCTGCTTATTTTAATGATGCACAAAGACAAGCAACTAAAGATGCAGGTAAAATAGCAGGTTTAGAAGTTTTAAGAATTATTAACGAACCAACAGCAGCTGCACTTGCTTATGGATTAGATAAAAAGACAAGTAATAAAATTGCAGTGTATGATTTAGGTGGTGGTACTTTTGATGTTTCAATACTTGAGCTAGGAGATGGAGTATTTGAGGTTAAATCTACAAATGGTGATACTTTTTTAGGTGGTGAGGATTTTGATAACACAATTGTTGAATACTTATTAACTGAATTTAAAAAAGAAAATGGTATCGATTTAAAATCTGATAAATTAGCATTACAAAGACTTAAAGAAGCTGCAGAGAAAGCAAAAATTGAATTATCATCAGCTGCTCAAACCGAGATTAATTTACCTTTTATTACAGCAGATAAAACTGGTCCAAAGCACATTAACATGAAAATGACTAGAGCAAAACTTGAGGCTCTTGTTGAAGATCTTATTTCTAGAACAATTCCACCTTGTGAAACAGCTCTTAAAGATGCAGGCTTAAGTGCTAGTGAAATTGATGAAATAATACTTGTTGGTGGAATGACTAGGATGCCAAAAGTAGTGGAGGAAGTTAAAAATTTCTTTGGTAAAGAAC
>CABYFN010000009.1 GCA_902518235.1 uncultured Pelagibacteraceae bacterium
TTTAAATATTTCATTAGATGAAATCGAAATTCCAAAAATAATATTTTTGTTTAATATCACTTGAGCAAAATATGAATTCCCAATACCTATATGTAAAATACTTTTATTTTCCAAATTAATATTTTTTTTTAAATAATGAATAATTTCTTTTTCATCACTTGTTGAACTTCTATCTTCCCAATACGAATAGTTATTTTTAAAGGTAGGTTTTGAACAGTTACAAATATAGTTGTTTTTCATTATATTTAATATCCTCATAAAAGGTTTTAAGTTTAAAGAAAATTTTAAACTTTGATAGATCATTCGACATATGAATACGAGGTATATAAAATTTTTTATGTTTAAGTGTATTAAATCTAGATCTAACAGTAGTTACTCCATATTTATATACTTCTTTAACTGTATTTGCAGAAAAATTATTAATTTGACCAAAAGGGTAACTAAATGTGTCTATATTTGATCCTATGCAATTTTGTATTATATCTTTAGAATTATAAATTTCATGTTTAACTTGTTCTTCATTTAAAGTTGTTAGTGATAAATGAGATTTACCATGTGAACCTATAGACATTCCATGGTTTAACCATTCGATTAAATCATTTTTTGTTAATAATTCTTTATAAACATAACTTTTGTGTCCTTCATCCCATTTATTAGATCCACCTATAAAGTCTGAAACCACGAAACATGTAGAAATAAAATTATATTTTTTAAGAATAGGCAAGGCATTAATGATATTATCTTTATATCCATCATCAAAAGTTATTATTATTGGTTTATTAATGTCTTTATGAATTTCATTAAATGAGATTGAATTGAAACCAGACTTACTTAAGTATTCTAACTGATTTTCAAAATTATTAACACTAACAGACAAATGAGATTTATCATTTGATATTGAATGGTACATCAAAACAGGAATTATCAATCAAAACTCCCAAATATATTTTTTTTTAGAATTTATATTAAAAGTTTTATTTATCATGTATTCTGTAACTAAATTTGAGTTCATATATTTATGATATTTATTATAGCCAGCCTTAGCAATATTTATTCTTAGTTTATCATTGCCCAAAAGTAGTTGTATCTTCTTGCTTAAATCAGTTATGTTTGAATAAAAAACAACTTCATTATTTTTAAAGATTTTATCTAGCTTAGTTGCTTTTTCTACAAATGTTAAAATTCCATTTCCAATTAGTTGTGCAATACGATCGCTGCTATAAAACTTCATTGGTTTACCCTGACTTAAATTTAGTGCCATTTTTGAAAGTTTAAGTTTACTTTTAAAATCATCTGCCCAAATAGGTTGTTTGTTGGACATTCCATATATATCAAATTTGATATTAGTGTTTGTTTTAATTAAATTTTGAATAAAAAATTCTCTAATATCAATTTTTCCTTTTTTTAAAACACCTCTATGGACTCCATGTGACATTGCAAAGAAAATATCATAGACGAAGTTTTTATTTTTAAAAACTTGCATATTATCTAATGTTGGATCTACTGGATTCGGTATATAATGACATGAATTTTTATTAAGTTTTATTGCACTTGGAGCTGTTGTGCAAAAATTACTATCCATAAGTTTATATTTTTGCAGAAATCTTTTTTTATTATGAAGCCAATCTTTATTATCCATTTTATCAAGAAACCATTGGGCAAATTTAATATTAGGATAAAAGTTTTTTATTTTTAAAATTGTTTCATTAGAAATCATATCAGCATGACCCATTAAAATTAAATCAGGTTTGAAATTAGCTGTAATATCAAGAAGTTTATTATTTAATGTTTTGGATCCTTTGTAATCTTTTATAGATTTTTCAAAACTTATAACATCGCGATCGCTTAACGTAACAACAGAATTTAAATTTCTTATTAGACCATTATTAATTCTTCTACCAGTATTGTAGAACAATCTAGCATTATGCCTTATATTAAAGTTTGTTACATGAATTATTTTTTTTGTTTTACTATATTGATTGTATTCATTTGAGGTTAATTCATATCTATAATTATCAATAATTTTTGAAACATAATTATCGGTAAGATAAAAATTTTTTAAACTTTTGTATTGTAAGAGTTTTAGTTTCTTTTCGTCATCTATTAAGGATTTTATTGATTTATAAATATTATTTTCATTCAAATTTTTGATAATAATTGCATCTGTTACTGTTTCTTTAAGACCACCTTTATCGCTAACAATGACAGCACAACCTCTACTTGATGCTTCTAAACTTGATCTTCCAAAAGGTTCATTCCATCTTGAACATGCAACCGATATTGATGCCTCCTCTAATTTTTTTAAAATATATGAATGTTCTTTAAATCCAAAGTTAATATATCTTGGATGTTTAAAATTAAGTTTTTCTCTAGGTTCATCACCAAAAACATAAACTTTCCAGTCTTCATAATTTTTTAAAATTTTAAGAGAAGCTTTACCAAAAAGGTCATAACCTTTTGAAGAATTAAGTTTTCCAACGAACGTAATAATTTTCTTTTTCTTAGTTATATTAACATTTTTTCTATTTATTGACTGATGTATTACTGCCAACTTTGTAGAGTTTTGATAGAATTTATCTAGATTTGATGTGAATTGATCTTTAGTCCAGTTACTATTAAAAATTATTTTATCACAATTATTAATTAACGACATTCTTTCCTCAATTTTTTCTGAACCACTGATTGATAAAGGATCGTTATGAAAATATAATACAAATTTTCTATTTTTTAGATGTTTTAAAGATTCTAAATATTTAGGCCTATTGTGAATCTCAATTATATTTGAATTTCTTTTATTTTCTATTTTTAGGAAATTATTCAAATAAATTTTTGTTAAACTCTTAAAATACCTTTTTTCTAACGGTATATTTATATAGTTTTTTGAAAATCTCTGTTTAAGATCAGTATTTCCAAATATTCTTATATTCTTTTTGTACTTACTTAATTTACTAACTGCATTAATAAAGATAGAAACTGCCCCAGCATAATCTGGAGAGTAATTTTCTTTATAAGGTAAAAGTATTGAAATTTTCATTTTTTTTGTACTCTAGTATGAGTTCATTTCTCAATTTATAATTTTTTTTAAGTTTGTATTCTTCTTTCATAGCTATTATTTTACTTTTATATTTCTTTAAATATACGATTTTCCACTTTCTTCCTTTTGTAAATTTTGCACCTTTGGAGTTATTGTGAAGATATAACCTATTACTTATATTATTTGTATAGCCTACGTAAGATCGATATTTATCAAGCTTTTTAGATAATATTAAATATACACAATATATCATTAAGAATTATAACTGTTTATACCCAAAATGATTCTACAAATATCAGAATTCAGATAATTTTTTAATACAAATTAACTCAATTTAACAGCTTGATTATTATCCAGCAATAACAGCCAACAACAACAATGCTACTATATTTGTAATTTTGATCATCGGATTAACAGCTGGACCTGCTGTATCCTTATAGGGATCACCAACAGTATCACCAGTAACAGCTGCTTTGTGAGCTTCTGAACCTTTGCCTCCAAATTTACCATCTTCAATATATTTCTTAGCATTGTCCCAAGCTCCTCCTCCTGCAGTCATTGAAACAGCAACAAATAGACCTGTTATTATAACTCCTAATAACATTGCTCCAAGGGATGATAATGCTGCAACTTGTCCACCTATGAAATAAATTACTATGTATAAAACAATAGGAGATAAAATTGGTAATAAAGATGGAATTATCATTTCTTTAATCGCTGCTTTTGTAAGTAAATCAACAAGTCTACCATAATCAGGTTTTGCTTTTCTTTTCATTATTCCTGGAATTTTTTTAAACTGTCTTCTTACCTCAATAACAACTTCGCCACCTGCTCTACCAACTGCTTGCATACCCATTGATCCAAATAAATAAGGAAGCATTCCACCTATAAGTAAACCAACAACCACATAAGGATTTGATAAATCAAAAGTTACAGTTATTCCCTCTAAGTTTGAACCAGCAACTTTAGAAAAATGTTTTATATCTTCTGTATATGCTGCAAAGAGAACTAATGCACCAAGGCCAGCAGAACCTATTGCATAACCCTTTGTTACTGCTTTTGTTGTATTACCAACTGCATCAAGAGCATCCGTAGTTTTACGAACATTTTTTGGAAGATTTGACATTTCAGCTATACCGCCAGCATTATCAGTAACAGGTCCATAAGCATCTAAAGCAACAACCATACCGGCTAGGGCCAGCATTGTAGTCACTGCAATGGCAATACCATAAAGACCTGCGATATGGTTAGTCCATAAAATTCCACCAACAATTATTAATGCTGGAACAGCAGTTGCTTCCATAGAAACTGCCAAACCTTGAATTACGTTTGTACCATGGCCAGTAGTTGATGATTTAGCTACACTTTTTACAGGTCTGTAATCAGTCCCTGTATAATATTCTGTTATCCAAATTATTAAACCAGTAATTATTAAACCAATAATTCCACAAAAATATAGACTTAAACCATTAAATGTTTTTCCATTTGCTACATATTCCGTCGTAAAACCTATAACGTGTTTTGTAATAGGGAATAATATTATTAATGAACTAATTGCTGTAATTACAAAACCTTTATACATAGCTTTCATAATATTTTTATCACTACCAAGAGTAACAAAAAAAGTTCCAAGAATAGATGTTAAAATACAAGCACCACCAATAGCCAATGGATAGATCATCATATTTAAATCATTTACGAAGAAAATAGAGGAAAGAACCATTGTAGCAACAATAGTTACAGCATAAGTCTCAAAAAGATCAGCTGCCATACCCGCACAATCTCCAACATTATCACCTACATTGTCTGCAATAACTGCAGGGTTTCTTGGATCGTCTTCTGGAATACCAGCTTCAACTTTTCCAACTAAATCAGCTCCTACATCAGCACCTTTTGTAAAAATACCACCACCAAGTCTTGCAAAGATGGATATAAGTGATGCACCAAACCCTAAGGCGACTAGTGCATTAACAATTTCTCTCTCCTCAATTCCAACTTTTACTAAATAATAATAATAAACTGCAATTGAAAGTAACGCCAAACCAGCAACCAACATTCCGGTTACCGCACCCGATTTAAATGCTATTGATAGGCCACTCGCCAAACTCTTCCTTGATGCTTCGGCTGTTCTTACATTAGCTTGAACAGAAACAAGCATACCAACATATCCTGCGATTCCGGATAAAGTAGCACCGATTAGATAACCTAAACCAACCAATGGACTAAATAAAATTGTTATAACTATCAGAACTACAACACCAACTATTGCAATTGTTTTATATTGTCTGTTTAGATATGCTCTAGCTCCTTCTTGAATTGCAGATGCAATTTCTAACATTTTAGCATTACCTGAGCTTGAATTTAAAATATTTCTACCTGTTATAAAGCCATAAACGATGGATAATATTCCAGCCGCTATAATATAAAACATTATTGTTTCAGTTGATGTGTTCATTGGTTCCTTTGTTAATTAAAGTTATGAAAAATATGTAATACAAAATATGATATAAAACGCAATATTTAACTTTTTTAAAAATTGTGGGAATATGCCTCATTATACGCATGTTTTAATCTTTTATTGCCCGCAATAATTTCATTATTCCTTGCATCTTTAGTTAAATTGCCAATTAATGTTACTTTTTGATTCATCTTTTTAAAAAATTTCTGAATATAATTTCTCTTTGATTTTGGGGATGTAAATATAATTTGATAATCATCGCCCTTTGAAATGAAATTGATCTTCTTTTTTTTAGATTTAGTTAGATAGTTTCTCAAATTTGATGAAATTGGAACTTTATTCAAGTCAACTTTATAAAATAATTCACATTTATTGATTAGCTTACTCAAATCTCCAAATAATCCATCTGAAATATCAATTGATGAATTTGCAAAGTTTAAAAGGTTTGAGCTGATCTTAACAGGTAATTCAGGTAAATAATATTTTTTAGTAAAATAGTTATGTTCTTTTTTATTTAATAAAACTTTTCTTTTTAAGATTTGTAATCCTAAATAGCTATCACCAATGTTTCCAGTTACATATATATCGTCACCATTCTTACACTTATTTCTTTGTGTTATTCTTTTTGAATAACCTAACGTCATTATTGTAAAGATTGTTTTTTTTGATTTTGTTGTATCACCGCCTGATAATTTAATACCATATTTCTTTTGTTCTTCTTTAAGACTTTTACTGATAATATTCAGATTTTTATTTGAGAATGAGTTACTGTTTCCACTAGCACCTATGAAAATAAATTTTGGTTTTACACCCTTGCAATACAAATCTGATATTGAAGATCTTATAACTTTTTTTATAACTAAATCAGGATTTCTAAAATTAATAAAATGAACTCCCTCAACATAAGTATCTATAGAAATGACAACATTATTTTTTTTGTCAAAAAAAACATCATCATTTAAATCTAATGCTGAAGGGTTTTTATAGGTTAATTTTTTAAAGTACTTTTCAATTAGAGTAAACTCATCCATTGCTTATTCTAATTTTTTTTGAAATCTTATCTAATAATGCATTTAAATATTTAGTTTGTGAGTCATCAATAAAAAAATTTGATGCTTTAAGATATTCATTAATAATAATTTTTATTGAAGTATTTGGTTTATATAAGAATTCAAAAATTGCGCTTTTAATAATAATTTGGAAGACTTTATCCATATTTTTAATTTTTAAGTCTTGCTCTAAATGGTTGTTAATTTCTGTATTAATTAACTCTTCTCTCTCGATAGTTCCATTCACAATATCTTTTATAAATTTTTTAAATCTATGTTTAGGAAAAGTAATATTTTCCTCATTATTAAAAAGTTTACCATAAAGCTTTTGTATAATTATTACTCTTGGATTTCGTTGTGGTGAAAATTGAACTGTCATAATTTATTGAGAAAGGACAGATAAAACTGCATCTGCAGCCTCTGAACCTTTTCTACCACGTGCAATTGCTTGTTTTTTATTTAAACAAGTAATTACGCCATTTCCTATTGGTTTCTTAGATGTTATTGATAATGTCATCAATGCATCAGTAGTTGCTTTTGATATAAAGTCAAAATGAGGCGTTTGACCTTTAATAACACATCCTAAAGCAATGAATCCGTTAAACTTATTTAAATTTTTTGATATTGTTACAGGTATCTCAAATGCACCAGGTACGTTAATCACTCTTAAGTTATATTTATTTTTAATTCTAGATTTTGCGCTATTTAATAAAGACCTAGCAATATTTTCATAATAATTTGCAACAACAATTAAAATTTTTTTTTTCACTTTATAATTTCCTGTTTTTTAATTTTTATTCCATAACCTTCTAAACCTATAACTTTCTTTTTAGATCTAGTAACAAGTATCATATTTTTAATATTTAGAGATTTAATAATTTGAGCTCCTATACCATAGTTTCTAATCAATTTGTCATGACCTTTTTTATAAAAGGTTTTACTTTTATACTGTTTAAGTGTTTGAGTTACTGATTTTAAATTAGGGTCTCGTATAAATACAAGAACACAATTATTATATTTTTTGAAATATGAGATTGTTTTATCAAATGAATTCGGTAGTTTTTGATTAATTAAATAATTTTGAACAACATTAGATGATATTACTCTTAATCTAGGAACAACTCCTTTCTTTAAGGTTCCTTTAATCAACGCAAAGTTTTCAGATCCATCAAGTATATTTTCAAATACTTTTATTTTAAATTTTTGTTTTTGAACAATTATTGAAGAAGTTTTTTTTAATTTAACAAGTTTTTCCCTCTTTAACCTATAAGCAATTAAGTCTTCGATCTTACCTATTTTAAGTTTATGTTTTTTAGCAAAATTAAATAATGTTTTGCCTGTTGCCATTTTGCCATCATCTGCCATGATTTCACAAATAACAGCCGAATTATTTTTTTTAGCAAGTTTTGATATATCAACTGAAGCCTCGGTATGCCCTGCTCTAACAAGAACACCACCATCTCTGGCTATCACTGGAAATACATGGCCTGGTGATACAATATCGTTTTTTTTTGCGTTTTTATTTGATGCAGCTTTAATTGTTCTAGCACGATCATAGGCTGATATACCAGTTGTAACACCTTTTTTAGCTTCTATAGAGTAAGTAAAAGCAGTTTTACTTCTAGATTGATTTATTGGTGAAGCCAAAGTTAATCCAATTTTTTTTGATTGTGCATTATCCATTGCTAAACAAATTAATCCTCTTGCATGTTTGGCCATGAAATTAATATGATTAGGATTAACAGCTGATGTGGAAATTACTAAATCACCCTCGTTTTCCATTTCTTCATGTTTACTCTCATCATCTACAAGAATATACATTCCATTTTTCTTAACCGTGTTAATTATGCTTTCTATTGAGCTAAAATTATTTTTTTTCATTGATAAATTTCTTTACATATTTTGACATAATATCAATCTCAACATTGACCAAATCATTTTTTTTAAGAGTGATTAAGTTAGTTAATTTTAATGTATGAGGTATAATCCATATTTCAAAAGAATTCTTTTTAATTTTTGATATTGTTAGTGATACTCCATTTATTAATATAGAAGCTTTTTCTACTAATTGCTTCTTAAGTGATTTTGTTAATTTAAATTCAAAAATATTTGATTTATCTACCTTCTTAATACTTTTTACAGAACAAACTGTATCAACATGACCTTGGCAAATATGTCCTGAAATATTGTCACCAAATTTTAAAGGTTTTTCTAAATTAATTTTATCTCCAATTTTAATATTTTTAAATTTGGATTTAGCCAACGTTTCATTTGAAAGATAGAATTCTAAAGTCTTATTTTTGTAAGAAATTAAAGTAAGGCAAACTCCATCACAAGAAATTGAAATACCAAGATTTTTATTCGAAACTTTCAATGAAGATTTTATAAATAAATTAACTCCCTTGGCTCTTTTTTTGATACCGTTAATTTTACCTTTATTAAATATAATTCCATTAAACATTTTAATAATAGTGGGTAAGTGTATCTCTATCTAAATATGTGTTTATTTTTTTCTTGTTCTTATAGTTTCTATTAATCATTTTTACTAATGATGATATATTAATTTTATCTCTATTAGAGATTATTTTGTCGCTTTTAAAGAAATAGAATTCATTTAATAAATTTTCATTAAGAAAATTTGTCATCAAATCCTTACCTGACTCTATTAAAAGCCTATGTAGACCAAGTGTATAAAGTGTTTGTGTTAATTGTCTAAGGTTAAAGTTAGTCTTATTTTGTAGTTTTTGATAAATAAGTTTAACACCTCTATTTTTTAAATATTTAATTTTTGAGATATTTTTAGAACAGTGAAATACAATTATTTTACTTTTTGTTGAATGTTTAATTACATAAGAATTAATTTTTATTTTTAAATTCTTATCAATTACAACTACAGTTGGTGAAAATTTCTCTAATCCATTTAATCTACAATTTAGTTTAGGGTTATCTGAATTAATTGTTTTGTAAGAGGTTAATATTGCATGATTTTGAAATCTTAAAATATGAGAAACATTTCTTGAATGCTCGTTTGTTATTGGGGATCTATTTCTTAGAATATTTAAATTTGATGAACTTGCAATTTTTCCTATTATATATGGAGCTTTTTTAGACCTTATATAATTATATTCATTGTAGAGATTCTGTACTTTTCTTTTTTGAAGTCCTGATTTTGAAACTATTTTTTTTGATTTTAAAATTTTTTTAGTTTTATTAAAAGTACGTAAATCTTTATCTTCTATTGAGTAATAAACTCTTTTAACTTTATTTTTTATTATTGCATTTGTACATGGAGGTGTTACTCCATGATGTGAACAGGGTTCTAGTGTCGTGTAAAGTGATGTTCCTTTATTATTATATTTATTTTTGTTTAAGGCAATGCTTTCAGCATGTGGTCTTCCCCCATTATTAGTTGTTGCAAAAGAGAAGATTTTATTTTTTTTTACAATAACACAACCAACTGACGGATTTGTGCCAGTTAAATATTTATTATTCTCTGCTAATCTTATAGCAAAGTTCATAATTTTTTTATCTGATGATTTATAATTATCTTTTTTTAAAGACATCAATTCTATCCACAAATTGAACAAAGTCTTTTTCTTCTCTGAAGTTTCTATAGACTGATGCAAATCGGACATATGCTACAGGGTCAAGTTCTTTTAATCCTTCCATAACCATTGTACCAATTGTATTTGATAATATTTCACTTTGACCTAACTCTTCAAGTGATCTGCTTATTTTTGAAATAAATTTTTCAGTTGTTTCCGTGTCAATGGGTCTTTTTTTTAAAGCAACATAAATAGATTTTGAAAGTTTTTCTCTGTCAAAAGTTGATTTTCTTCCGTTCTTTTTAATTATAATTAATTCTCTAAATTGTACTCTTTCAAAAGTAGTAAATCTTTGTCCACATGTACAAAGTCTTCTTCGTCTAATTGTTGTACCATCTTCTGTGGGTCTTGAGTCGACAACAGATGTGTCGCCTTTTTTACATATAGGACATATCATAAGCTTAAACTAACCTAAGTGCTTATATATAGGAAAATTAGAACATAGGCTAACAACTTCTTTTCTTACTTCATCCTCAGTTTTAGAGTTGTCTTCAGGATTTTCTGCTAATCCTTTGATTGTTTTTGTTATTAAATCACCTACTATTTGAAATTCTTTTAATCCAAAACCTCTTGTTGTGGCAGCCTGCGACCCAAGT
Organism: uncultured Pelagibacteraceae bacterium; assembly: GCA_902518235.1. Classification (GTDB taxonomy): domain Bacteria; phylum Pseudomonadota; class Alphaproteobacteria; order Pelagibacterales; family Pelagibacteraceae; genus Pelagibacter. The sequence goes on from CABYFN010000009.1 coordinate 10,743, forward strand.
CTTATACCAGACGTTATCATTGGGCTTTCACTATCAAATGGAATACCGTTTTTATTGCATGTAATATTGGCCCTAGAAAGGCTTTCAGCAGCTACATTGCCTTTTACATTAAAAGGTCTTAAATCAACTAACATCAGATGAGTATCAGTTCCGCCTGAATAAATTTTAAAACCATTATTTTTTAATGTCTCAGCTAAAATTTTTGCATTAGCTAAAACTGTTTTTATATAATCTTTAAATTCTGGTTTTAATGCTTCTTTAAATCCAACAGCTTTCGCAGCTATGATATGCATTAATGGTCCGCCTTGGTATCCAGGGAAAACTGCAGTATTAAATTTTTTAGATAGATCTTCATGATTAGTTAATATAATTCCACCTCTTGCACTTCTAAATACCTTGTGAGTAGTTGATGTAACTACATGAGCATAGTCACATGGATTTGGATATCCCTTACCAGCAACTAAACCAGAAAAATGAGCCATGTCAACCATGAGGTAAGCTCCAACTTTATCAGCTATTTCTCTAAATCTTTTAAAATCAATTACTCTTGAATAAGCACTACCACCAGCAATTATAAGTTTAGGTTTATGTTCAAGGGCAAGTTTTTCAACATTATCATAATCAATAAGTTCAGATACTTTATCAACTTCATAGCCAATTGCATTAAACCATTTTCCTGACATAGAAATTTTTAAACCATGAGTAATATGTCCACCTGAATTCAAACTCATTCCCATAAAAGTATCACCAGGTTTTAACAAAGCTAAAAATACAGCTCCGTTTGCCTGTGCCCCTGAGTGAGGTTGAGCATTAGCAAATTTACAATTAAATAATTCTTTAAGTCTATCTATAGCTAATTGTTCTGCTACATCCACATGTTCACAGCCATTATAGTATCTTTTGCCTGGATATCCTTCAGCATACTTATTTGTTAATACCGAACCTTGAGCTTCAAGGACTGCTTGGGATACAATATTTTCAGATGCAATTAGTTCAATATGATTTTGTTGTCTTACTAACTCATCATTAATAGCTTTATAAATTTCTGGATCGCTATCTAATAAGCTTTTTTCAAAAAAATCTTTATACTCACTGTTTAAATATTTTGTTTCACTAGACATAAATTTTTATTTTTTTAACTCTTTTTAAGTGCCTCCCACCCTCAAACTTTGTATTTAAAAATGCATTAATACATTTAAAGGCTAAATTTTTACTAATCAACCTTTCTCCTAATGTAATAACATTTGCATCATTATGCAATCTAGATAATTTAACGTTTTTTACTGAATAACATAATGCCGCTCTTATATTTTTATGCTTATTAGCAGTCATTGACATACCCATACCCGAACCACATACTAAAATGCCAACATCTTCTTTTTTTATCTTTTTTGATAATTTATGGGCATAATCTGGGTAGTTTACTGATTTTTTTGAATTTTTTGGTCCTAAATCTAAAACTTCAAATTTTGAAGAAAATTTTTTTTTAATACTCTCTTTTAAATTAAATCCAGCGTGATCAGATGCGATATAAATTTTTTTCAAATTAATTAAATTTATAATCTAAAACACATGCAACTAGGTGTATTCTATTTTCTTCTCCACCATTAAATGCATTATGATATTTTGTATTGTTAGTAACCCAAACTGATCCATCAGCAGGCATATGCTTAGCCACATTATCAATAACCATCAAGCATCCAGGATTTGTTATAATTGGTATATGCAATCTAGGTTCTGGATCTCTATGCCAGCTTAATGTTGATCTTGGTTCTTTTAATAAAATTCTTACTCTGCCTAATTTATATTTTGATGAAAGAACATCATAAACTTCTTTAAAATAAGTATTTTCATAATCTCTTATGAATTCACTGTATTTAGACTCATCTATATCCACATCTCTTGAAACTTCTTTTCCAGATTTATCTGGTTTAGTCCAATAAACACCACGAGCTTTACTACCTTTTATTGAGTCCGGGTCACCAGGCATTTGTGTTAATGAAATTGCACCAAAATTAGTTACACCACCACCATCATCAAATTTTTTAATTTGTATGATTTGATTATAAGCATCTTGAAGCTTATCAATATCAAATTGTATAGTTTGTTTTTGAAAATCACTAAAGTCTAAAACTCTATCAGTTTGATTATGTAAGTTTAAATTTACAATTTTATTTTTATTGTCTATCATGAAGATTGTTTTCTACTCATTTATATATATATTTGTATAATAGATTTTGTCGCATAATAAAATACAATATGATTACAGGTAAATACCCAAATTTAAGGCTTAGAAGATCAAGAAAATATGCTTGGTCTAGAAAATTAGTCCAAGAAAGTTCTTTATCCTATAGTGATTTGATCCTGCCAATTTTCCTGATTGAAGGAAAAAATAAAAAAGAATCAATAAAATCTATGCCTAATGTATTTAGATATAGTGTAGACAAACTAAATACAGTTGTTAGTAAAGCAATAAATAAAGGGATACCTATGATTGCTTTATTTCCATACACAAGCCCGTCAAAAAAAGATGAAAAAGGTTCTGAGGCTTTAAATCCAGACAATTTAGTTTGCAGAGGAATAAAGTTCATTAAAAAAAAATTTAAGAATAAAATTGGTATTATGTGTGATGTGGCCCTAGATCCTTACACTTCTCATGGCCATGATGGATTATTAAAGAAAAAAAATATTTTAAATGATAAAACTATAGAAATACTCACCAAACAAGCAGTACTACAAGCAAAAATGGGATGCGATGTAATCGCGCCATCAGATATGATGGATGGTAGAATTGGTGAAATTCGATCAGCTTTAGATAAAAATAATTTAAATGATGTGCAAATATTGTCATATGCAGTTAAATTTTCATCTAGCTTTTATGGTCCATTTAGAGACGCCGTTGGATCAAAAAAATTATTAAAAGGTGATAAAAAAACATACCAAATGGATTTTAGAAATTCAGATGAGTCATTGAGAGAAGTTTCATTAGATATAAAAGAGGGTGCTGATATGGTTATGGTTAAACCCGGTATGCCCTATCTTGATATTATAAAAAGAGTAAAAGATAATTTCAAAATACCAGTATTTGCATATCAAGTTTCTGGTGAATACAGTTTAATAATGAATGGAATTAATAAAAAATTAATAGACAAAGACTCAATAAAAGAGTCTCTTATTTCATTTAAAAGAGCTGGAGCAAACAGTATAGTAACTTATTTTGCTGATCAAATTGAACTTTAATTATTTCAATAAATTAACAAAATCATTCCTTGAAGAGGGATAATTCTTATTATTAGCTTTGATAATTGTTTTATCCAAAAAATCTCCAACTATGGAATAGCCATTATATATTTCTTTTAAATTTTCAGGCCTAATATTTTTATCTATTAGAAAATTGGGTATTATCTTTTGACTTGAGTCTACAATATATTTAGTTTGACCATTAATACTTTTGTCAACCACGTAATCTCTAAAGTTAATATCATATCCAATAGCCTTTAATATATTTAGCTCTAAATATAAAAATTCAGCAAGCCAATTATCAAGTTCAATTATTTTGAATAATTTTTCTAAAAGATTATATATTTCAACATTATTCTCATTTTCAACAGTGAGAATTTTAATCAAATTCATACAATATATAATACAAAATAATTTTTTTTTGTTTTCTAAATAAACTGGTGTTTTAATTTCATCTATTTCAACCTTTAGATATCCAAGTCTACCATCCTCTCTTAGTTTCGAATTTATGTGAAATTTATTACCTATTAGCAAATAACTCTTAATCTTTTTTGAAGTTGATCCAAAAATTACACCAACTATTTTTCCATTATTTTCAGTGTAAAATTCAGCTATTGATGAATTTTCATTATATTTATTTAAAGACAATAAATATCCTTTATCTTGCCAATTCATTTTTGCTTAATTTTTTTAAGAAGTTCTAAGGCTGCAGATTGCTCTGCATTTTTCTTTGAAGATCCTATTGCATAAAAATACGTACTATTTTTAAGTTTTACCCCAACTTTAAAATTTGGCTTATGTCTAGGCCCTGTGTTAGAAACTAATTTATAAATAGGTAATAATTTAAAATTTTTTAAAGAGTATTCCTGTAGTTGTGTTTTGGCATCAACAAATGTAGTTTCTGCATCGTTTATTAAATCTTTCCATAATTTAAGAATAAAACTTTTAGAAACTTCTAATCCTTTATCTAAATAAATTGCTCCAATTAATGCCTCGCAGCAATCCGAGATAATTTTATTTTCAACAATGTTTTTGCTCGACTTAGAATTACCTGTAATTACAAATTCTTTAAGGCTTAATGAATTACCTACTTCTAAACATTTATTTTTATTAACCAATGAGGCCAATTTTTTATCTAAAGACCCTACTTTTTCATTTGGATAAAGTTCATATAATTTTTTTGAAACAACAAGTCCTAGTACTCTATCACCTAAAAATTCAAGATTTTCATAATTATTATTTGGATCAAAACTTTTATGAGTAATTGCTTGCAAAAGTATTTTTTCATTTTTGAAATCTATTTTAATTTTTTTTTGAAGTCTTTTAATAAAATTCATAATTAATCAATCAATTTGAAAAATCTATTTAACCTTAATATTTCATTCCAATTCCAAAATTTAACAATACTTCCTACAAATGGATCTGATGAAAAAAATAAGATTTGAGCTTTTCCCACAAGATTATTTTTATGGACATATCCAACTTCAGATAAAAATCTACTATCTTTTGAGCAATCCCTATTGTCTCCTAAGAAAAATAAATGGTCTTTTGGCACTAGATATTTATCCGTGTTAGCAAAAGTAATATCTGTTCTGTATGATGCCAAATAAACTTTACCGTTTGGAAGTTTTTCCTCAAATGTATTAACTTTTATTTTTGATTTGCCGCAATAATTAGTGATATTTTTTGATTTAATTGTTTTTAAAATTTGATTACCATTTAGGTAAAGATCACCATTAATAAACTGAATTGTATCACCTGGTAAACCAATAACACGCTTTATATAGTCGGTTCTATTATCGGCCGGCGTTTTAAATACAGCAACATCACCTCTTTTAGGATTGTTGGTAAAAATACGATTTTCAAAAATAGGTGGACTAAATGGGAAAGAATGCTTGCTATAACCATATGTGAATTTAGTTACAAAGAGCCTATCCCCAACTAATAAATTTGGCTCCATTGAGGATGAAGGAATATAAAAAGGTTGCAACAAAATTGATCTAATTAAAACTGCAATGAGTAGTGCATAAATTATAGTTTTAAGATTTTCAATTACTATTTCTTTCATATTTTTTTATCTATAACAACAAACGCTATTGAATAATCTTTTTCATCAGAAAGTGATAAAAAGACTTTATATTTTTGTATTTTGAATTTTTTTTGCAAAAAATTATTTAATTTTTTTGATAGTGAAATATATGGCTTTCCATTCTTGTAATTCTTAATTTCAATATCTATAAAATTTATATCTGACCTAAAGCCAGTTCCGATTGCTTTAACAAATGCCTCTTTTGCAGCAAATCTTTTTGCATAAAAATTAATTTTATTTTTTAACTTTGTTCCTTGTTGAATTTCTTTTTCAGTAAAAATTCTATTTAAAAAACCTTTAATTTTTAATGAATTGTTAATTCTACTGTTTTTAATAATATCAACACCATTCCCTATTATATGCATTATCTTAATATTTTAATAAATTGTTTAACTACTTTTGAAATGCTGTGTGAGACAGACTCTCCGATTATAAAATGGCCTATATTAAATTCCTCAATTTGTTTTATCTTATTTAGTATTTTTGTTGTCTTATAATCCATACCATGTCCAGCATGAACCTCTAAACCTATATTTTTTGCATAAGTGGCACATTTTTTAATTTTATTAAGCTCTTTAGTATAATTTTTTTTTTGTTTTATTTGGTTAGAAATTTTACCTGTATGTATTTCTATACATTTGCTTCCTAAGATTTTTGATAATTTTATATCTTGCAGAGATGGATTTATAAATAAGCTAGTTCTAATATTATTTCTATTAAAAATTTCTAATATTTTTTTTATTTTATTTTTATTTTTTTTTAAATTTAATCCTCCTTCTGTGGTAATTTCGTTTCTTTTTTCAGGTACAAGACATATAAAAGAAGGTTTATTTTTAAGTGCAATTTTAACAATTTTTAGGTCTGAAGCTATTTCCAAATTAATGGGGATTGATTTATCTGATGAGAGAATTTTTAAATCCATATCATTAATGTGACGCCTATCCTCTCTTAAATGAACTGTAATGGAGTCTGCGCCAGCCTTTAAAACATCTAATGCTACAGTATAGGGATCAGGATGTTTTTCGCCTCTAGCATTTCTCAACGTTGCAACATGGTCTATATTAACCCCCAGCCTCTTTTTCATTTTAAAAATCTACTTCCGGGTTTGGTAATTGGAATTTTTTTTAGACTTTCTGGAATATTTTTTTCTTTAAAAGTTGGAATCTTTAATTTTACTTGTGAGATAATTTTTTTTCTTTTTATTTTTAAAGTTTGCTTATTAGATCTGTCAATTAAACATGAGAATCCTAATAAAATTGCACCAGATTTTTTTATTAATTTAGCACACTCTAAACTTGATTTTCCTGTAGTTATAACATCTTCAATAATTAAAACTCTTGATTTTTTTTTTATATAAAAACCTCTTCTTAACTTAAAATTTCCGTTAACACGCTCACAAAAAATTGTTTCTTTTTTTAAAATTCTACCAATCTCATAACCGATTACAATTCCACCCATTGCGGGTGAAAGAATTAAATCTACATTTTTAAATGTTTTTTTTATTTTACTTGCTAGAGATTTTGTAAATTTTTCAGATTTACTGGGAAAGCTTAATAATTTAGCGCATTGTACATAAGAAGGTGAATGTAGTCCAGATGACAATACAAAATGGCCGTCTAACAAAGCATTAGTTTTTCTTAAAACTGCTAAAGAGTTTTTTAAAGAAAGCATATTTTTTATTTTTATGTCTAATAATTTTAAATTTATATTCTTTTTGTTTTAGTTCACTTATTAGTTTTGTAAAGTTCTTAAGGTCATGAATGATTAAATTAAATTTGAAATTAATCCTTCCATTGAGTTTTTCTACCATTTCTACACTTGAAATATTAACAAAGTTTTCACCAATCATAGTTGTAACATCACCCATTTTTCCAGGTTCGTCTGGAAGAGAAATCCAAAGTGTTGTATTATATCTTTTTTCCTTAATAGGTTTGCTATTTTCTCGGTATTGCCAATAACGTCTAATTGCTGCACGAGCTTTTCCAGTTTTGGTACTAGTTAACCAATGTAACGATGGGGAAGCTTTTTTTGATGTGATAATTTTAACAACATCTCCATTACGTAATATTGATTGTAAAGCACTTTCATTTCCATTTATTTCGCAACCAACTGCAGCATCTCCAATTTGAGTATGTACTGCATAGGCAAAATCTATTGGTGTAGCATTTTTAGGTAGTTTTATGATTGATCCTTTGGGGGTGAAACAAAAAGCATTTTCTTGAAACATTTGAAGCTTTGTATATTCATATGAATCATCTGGATTCTCATTTTTATCAATAATTTCTACTAAATCTGCTAACCAATCATACTCCTTCCATGTCAAAGAATTAAATTTTTCAGATGATTTGTATTTCCAATGTGAAGCAATACCTCTTTCAGCGAACTCATGCATTTGCTTTGTTCTTAATTGAATTTCAATTGGTCTTTTATTGGGTCCAATAATAGCTGTGTGTAGTGATTGATATTTATTGATTTTAGGTGATGAAATATAATCCTTAAATTTACCTGGTATACAATTCCATTTACTATGAAAAATTCCTAAAGCTTTATAACAATCATCAATATTATCTAAAATAATCCTAAAGCCAATAATGTCTGTTATTTGTTCAAGAGAGGTTCTTTTTTTTTGAATTTTTCTCCATATTGAAAAAGGGGTTTTTTCTCTCCCAACTATCTTAGGTATTAAGTTTTTGATTTTGAGCATTTCAAAAAACTCATCTGAAATATTATTAAAGTTAATAAGATTATTTTCTTTAATTTTATCTAATCTATCTTTTATCAATTTTCTTGCATCTTCATTTAGAACTTCAAAAGAAAGGTCTTCTAATTCATCTCTTATACGATGCATGCCCATTCTATCTGCAAGTGGTGCATAAATTTCCATAGTTTCTTTTGCTTTTCTAATTTGCTTTTCTTTATCAACAACTTTGATAGTGCGCATATTGTGCAGTCTATCAGCGAGCTTAACCAGTAAAACTCGTATGTCTTTTGATGTTGCTAATATTAATTTTCTAAAATTTTCTGCTTTAGAGTTTGATATGGCTTGATTTTCAAACTCAGAAATCTTTGTAACACCATCAACCAAATCAGCAACCTCTTTTCCAAATTCTGCTTCTATTGTGCTATAAGTTGCATGAGTATCTTCTATTGTGTCATGAAGTAAGCCAGTGGCTATAGTTGCACTATCTAGCTTTAACTCAGTTAAAATATTTGCTACAGCTATTGGATGAATGATATAGGGAGAGCCCTCATCTCTTTTTTGTTTTTCATGGGCTTTTAAAGCAAAATCATAAGCTTTTGACAAAGTTTCTGGATTGAGAAACTTGTTATAATTTTTTACTTTATTAATTAATTCTTCAGATTTAAGCATTACTATTTATATCATTTTATTGTGCAATTTTAATACCCAATAACTGCTCTGAGCTTAAATTTGACATCAAAAAGACTATGTTTTTATTAAGTTTAGGGTGAACCCAATCTTTATCTAATTCATATAAAGGAAACAGAACAAAATTTCTATTACGCATTCTCTTATGTGGAATATTTAGTTTATGATTTCCAAATTTTCTATTAATGATTTCACCATTAAAATCGATTATATCAATATCACATACTCTTGGATGGTTTCTCTTTGAATTAGTTCTACCTAATTTTTTTTCAATTTTTTTAATTTTCAAAAATAATTCGTTTATATTTAATTTTGTTTCAATCAATATGATTGCATTAATAAAATTTGGAAAATTTTCATTTGGCCATGATTTTGAGCTATAAAATTTTGATTTTTTCTTTATTAAAATTCCCTCTTTTTGAATTAAATCTATACAGTTGTTAAGATTATTTTTCTTATCTCCTAGATTAGAACCTAACGCCAGATATACTAAATTAACTTGATTTTCTAATATATCTTGCTTTTTCACGGTTCCAATCTCTTGTTTTTTTTGTCAGTCTTTTATCAAATTGTTTTTTACCTTTGGCAACTGCAATCTCTAATTTTACCTTCCCTTTTTTAAAATACATTTTTGTTGGTACAATAGTTAAACCATCTTCATGAATACTACCTATAATTTTATTAATTTCTCTTTTATTCAATAAAAGTTTTCTTTCAGAGTAAGGATTATGATTTGAATAGCTAGCTTGTTTATAAATAGGTATATGAGAATTAATCAAAAAAATTTCTCCATCTTTATCTACAGCATAAGAGTCTGCTATATTAATCTTGCCTGATCTTACAGATTTTATTTCAGACCCTTTTAAAACAATACCAGCTTCAAATATCTCTTTAAAAAAATAATTAAAAGATGCTTTTCTATTAATTGTAATAATTTTTAAACCAGGAATGGTTTTTTTATTCATTAATTAATTCGGCAGATATAAGTGCTTTTTTCACCTCAGCTTTTGTTTCATCTAAAACTGTTACTAAAGGTAATCTCACATTATCATCACAGAGACCGATCAATTTAGCTGCATATTTAACTGGTGATGGATTGCTCTCAATAAATAATGATTTATGAACAGGTTGAAGTTTTATATCTATCTCTTCAGCTTTTTTTTGCTCATCTTTATCCTGGGATTTTGAAAATTTTTGCATATCAGAACACATTTTAGGAGCTATGTTGGCTGTAACAGAAATACACCCTACGCCACCTTTTTTATTATATTCATAAGCAAGACCGTCCTCACCTGTTAGTTGGATAAATTCATTTCCGATCTTTTTGAAGGTCTCATCTACTCTATTCAAATCACCAGTTGCATCTTTTACACCAACTATGTTCTTCAGCTCAAATAACCTTGCCATGGTATCTACTGTCATATCTATGACTGATCTGCCAGGAATATTATAAATTATGATTGGTATTCCACATTTATCATTTATAGCCTTGTAATGTTGATATAAGCCCTCCTGAGTGGGTTTGTTATAATAAGGTGTCACTATCAAAGCACCGTCTGCTCCAGCTTTTTCAGCATGCTCCGTAAGTGATATGGCCTCTGTAGTAGAATTTGATCCGGTACCTGCAATTACAGGAATTTTTCCTTTAGCTTCTCGAATGCATAACTCTATAACTTTTTCATGTTCTTTATGTGAAAGAGTTGGAGACTCACCAGTTGTACCTGCTGGCACAAGTCCATTTGTTCCATTTTCTAAATGAAAATTAATAATTTTTATATAAGTTTCCTCATCAAGACTATTGCCTTTAAATGGTGTTACTAAAGCTACATTTGAACCTTTAAACATAAATATTTATATCATAAGTTATTAAAAATGATTTTTAGAAAATCTAAATTACTACTAACAACTATATTTTTTTTAAGCTTTTTTCAATCATCATATTCAAATGAAATAATAATACCTAAGAAAAAACCTGCGATTAAAAGTCAGATAGTAGTACCTCCTCTTAAACCTGGAACATTTAATGAAAAACAAAGTTTAAAAGGTGATAAAGATTTGCCTAAAGAGATCTTTGGAATTCTGTTACCCCCCAAAAAACCGCTTATTGTAAAAAAACAAACATTAAGAAGTGTTAAAAAAACAAGATATTACAGTGAAAGAGATTTTGAATTTGCAAAACAAGCAATAAGATTTATGGAAAAATCTAATTGGAAAGATGCAAAAAACACTGCAAAAAAAGCAAGGGCCCAATCAATATATGATTTCATAGAGTGGAGACATCTTCTTACATCAGGAAACAAAGTAACCTTTTCCGAATATAAAAAGTTTATAGAAAGAGTTAAAGATTATCCAAGATTTGACAGAATTAAATATCTTGCCGAACACAAAATAAACTTACAAAACCATTCTCCTACAGAAATAATTAATTGGTTTCAAAGTAATAAGCCATTAAGTGGATATGGTAAAATGATGTTAGGAGAGAGTTTAATTAAAACTGGAAAGTCTGGTGATGGAATAAGATTAATTAAAGAAGGATTTATAAATGCAGATCTAAATACAAAAAATTTAAAATATTTTAGAAAAAAGTTTAAAAATATTCTTGATACCTCTGATTATATAAATAGAGCAGATTATTATGCTTGGGAAGGCAAACATTGGGATCTTAAAAGGGTTATTAGATACTTGCCTAGTGAGTACCAATTACTTTATACAGCAAGACAAATATTAATAAGCAGAGGATATGGAGTTGATGAAGCGATTAAAAAAGTACCAAAAAATTTAAAGAATGACGCTGGTTTAAATTATGATCGATTAAAATGGAGAAGGAAAAAAGGACGTGTAGACAGCTCTCTAGAAATTCTTAACAAAATAAAAAACTCTGAAGAATATTTAGTAAGACCAGATAAATGGTGGAAAGAAAGGTCAATAATTGGAAGATCTTTAATTTATAAAAAAAAATATAAAACTGCTTATAGAATTGTTTCAAATCACTCAATGACGGAAGGTGCAGATTATGCAGAAGCCGAATGGATGAGTGGATGGATAGCACTTAGTTTTTTAAAAGATGCGCAACAAGCAGAAAATCATTTTTTAAATTTTTACAGGAATGTTAGCTATCCAATCAGCTTATCTAGAGGTTCATATTGGTTGGGAAAAACATATGAAATAATTGGCGATAAAGAAAGTTCAAATAAATGGTTCTTTGAGGGGTCAAAATATTTAACAACCTACTATGGTCAACTCTCACATATGAAAGTAAAACCTCAAGAAAAATTTGAACTAGATAAATTAATGTTTGTAGAAGATGATTATGAGCAAGATTTTTACTCAAAAAAACTTGTAGCAATTGTAGATTTGCTTGATTATTTAAATAAAGATAAATACACAAAACATATATTAAGATTTCTAGCAAACGACAATGTAGAAAAAGGAAGTGAGGCTTTAGCTGCTAAATTAGCATCAGACATATCACGGTTTGATTTTGCTATACAAGTTTCTAAAATTGCCTCATATCAAAAAAGATTTTACAACCAATTTAATTATCCAATAATGAGTGTACCAAAGTTTGTTGGTGGAAGAAAAATTCCTGATCCAGCATTGATATTATCTATTATTAGACAAGAAAGTGAATTTGATACCTCTGCTATGAGTAGAGTTGGTGCCCAAGGATTAATGCAACTGATGCCTTATACGGCTAAGACTGTATCAAAACAAGCTAAGTTAGGATACTCGAAGTCTAAATTAACAACTGATCCTGAATATAATATTAATTTAGGATCTCATTATATTGCTGGTCTAATTAATCAGTATAAGGGATCCTACCCTTTTGCTACAGCTGCTTATAATGCTGGACCCAAGAGAGTTAAGTATTGGAAAAAAATTAATAAAAATCCTCAAAAAAAACAAATTGACTATGTTGATTGGATTGAGCTTATTAAGTTTAAAGAGACTAGAAATTATGTGCAAAGAGTTTTAGAAAATTACAACGTTTACAGGTACATTTTGTCTCAAAAGCCAATTTACTTAAAAGATTTCTTTAAAAATCAGAACCTGTACTAAATGGCGGAAGAGAAGGGATTCGAACCCTTGGAAGGATTGCTCCTTCGGCAATTTAGCAAACTGCTGGTTTAAGCCAACTCACCCACTCTTCCGTTGCTACATGTGTAACTTGAAATCATTGAATATTCAATATTAATCAAGTAATTTCATGCAAATATGAAAAACAAATACTCTATTTTTTCACTGATAAAAAATGCTTTTTCGCAGCATGAAAACTGGCAACAAGCTTGGGGCAATCCTGAGCCTAAAAAAGAATATGAAGCAGTAATTGTTGGAGGTGGTGGACATGGACTAGCCACGGCATACTATCTTGCAAAAAAACATAATATGAAAAATATTGCAGTTTTAGAAAAAGGTTGGATTGGTGGTGGTAATACCGGGAGAAATACAACAATCATAAGATCAAATTATTTATGGGATGCTAGCGCTGGATTGTATGATCATGCTTTAAAAATTTGGGAAAATTTATCTCAAGAATTAAATTACAATATAATGTTTAGTCAACGTGGAGTTATGAATTTAGCTCATAACCTTCAAGACGTTAGAGATTTAAAAAGAAGAACTCATGCAAATAGATTAAATGGAATTGATGCTGTTTGGTTAGACACAAAACAAGTTAAGGAATTTTGTCCAATAATAAATATTTCTCAAGATATAAGATATCCTGTACTTGGTGGAACATTACAAAGAAGAGCTGGTACTGCAAGACATGATGCTGTTGCATGGGGATATGCAAGAGGTGCTGATGCAATGGGTGTGGATATAATTCAAAATTGTGAAGTTAAAGGAATAAAAAGAAATGGGGATCAAGTTGAAGGTCTTGAAACTACAAAAGGATTTATCAAATCAAAAAAAATTGGTGTTGTAGCAGCAGGTCACTCAAGTGTGATTGCAAATATGGCAGGCCTAAAATTACCACTTGAGAGCAAACCATTACAAGCATTAGTATCAGAACCAGTTAAGCCAATAATAGATACAGTTGTAATGTCTAATGCTGTCCATGCTTATGTTAGTCAATCTGATAAAGGTGAATTAGTAATAGGAGCTGGAACAGATGCTTACATATCTTATACACAAAGAGGAAGTCATGATGTAGTAGAAGGTACGTTAAAAGCTATATTAGAGCTGTACCCTATTTTTAGTAGAATGAAGATGTTAAGACAATGGGGTGGTATTGTTGACATTTGCCCAGATGCAAGTCCCATAATTAGCAAAACTAATATAAAAGGACTTTACTTTAACTGTGGTTGGGGTACAGGAGGTTTTAAAGCAACACCTGGATCTGGTGATTTATTTGCTCACACAATTGCTAATGATGAGCCACATAAACTAAATGCAGCATTTAATCTTAACAGATTTGTAAGTGGAGATCTTGTTGATGAACATGGTGCAGCTGCTGTAGCACACTAATGTTTGTAATAAATTGCCCATATTGTGGAGAAAGAGACCAAAGTGAGTTTTCATGTGGTGGTGAAGCTCACATTGTAAGACCAAAACAACCTACAGAGCTAAGTGATGATGAATGGGCAGAATATTTATTTATGAGAAAGAATATTAAAGGTGTTCAGTTTGAAAGATGGAACCATGCTCATGGATGCAGAAAATGGTTTAATATGGTTAGGGATACATCAAATGACAAAATACATGCAGTTTACAAAATGGGTGAAAAACCTCCTGTAATTTAAATGACCAAATATAGAATTAATAAAACAAGATTTGTTGATCAAACAAAAACTGTTTCATTTACTTTTGATGGTAAAAAATATTATGGTTTTGAGGGTGATACTTTAGCCTCAGCACTTCTTTCAAATGGCATTCATTTAGTTGGCAGAAGTTTTAAGTATCATCGTCCAAGAGGTATAATGTCATGTGGATCTGAAGAACCAAACGCAATATGCCAAATAAATGATAATACTGATTTAACAGAGCCTAATGTAAGAGCTACAGAAATAGAACTTTATGAAGGATTGAAAGCATCTAGTCAAAATTGTTGGCCAAGTCTTAACTTTGATATAGGTGGAATTAATAACTTAATATCACCATTTATACCAGCAGGTTTTTATTATAAGACTTTTATGTGGCCTAAAAGTTTTTGGAAAAAAATTTATGAACCATTAATAAGATTGTCTGCAGGCCTTGGCAAATCACCTACACAACCAGATCCAGACATTTATGACCATAAACATGAGCATTGTGATGTATTAGTTATTGGAGGTGGGATTTCAGGTATTATATCTGCTAAAATAGCAGCAAAAAATAATTTAAAGACAATATTAATCGAAGATAAAAATATACTTGGTGGATCCACAATTTATCAAAATAATAAAAATTTTATAATAGATAATCAAAAATCAAATGAATGGTTAATGAATGAAATATCAGAATTAGAAAAATTAGATAATTTAATAATAAAAACTAGAACAAGTTTGGCAGCTTTTCATAGTTATAACTACCTTTTGGCCAAAGAAAATATATCGGATCATTTACCATTAGATAAAAAAAATGGCAGTATAAGACAGAGATTGTGGAAAATAAGAGCAGATAAAGTAATTGTTGCTGCAGGTGCAATAGAAAGACCTCTTATATTCAACAACAATGATAGACCAGGAATTATACTAGCTAACTCTGTAAAAAAATATTTAGACTTTTATGGTGTATCCACTGGATTAAATAATATTATTTTTACTAACAACGATAGTGCTTATGAAACTGCAGTGTCGTTATTTGAAAAGGGAATATCAGTAAAGATTGTTGATATTAGAAAAAAATCTTCATCAAATATTGTTAAAAATGCTGAAGACCTAGGAATTAAAATATATTGGAACTCTTCAGTGGTTAATACTTTTGGCTACAAAAAGATAAAATCAATAGAAATTATGAATTTATCAGAAGATGGATCGAATGTTACTGGAAATAAACATAAAATTCAGTGTGATTGTTTATCAATAAGTGGAGGTTGGACACCTATGGTTCATATGCATACTCAATCAGGAGGAAAATTAGATTTTAGAGAAATAGATCAAGTATTTGTTCCAACTGAAAAAAGTGAAAATCATATAAATGTTGGATCATGTAACGGTGATTTTGAACTAGAAGAATTAGTTAAAAATACAAATAATAAAGTTAAAAAATTTTTAAACATTAATGAAGACGGTTTTGATAAAATTTCAGTTTTATGTTCAAAAGAGTCAGAGAAGAAAAACATTTGGCTGTTACCAAATACTATTTCAGAGAGTAAGACTAAATCTTTTATAGATTTTCAAAATGACTCGACTGCGAAAGATATAAAGTTAGCACTTAGAGAAGGTTTTAAATCGATAGAACATGTAAAGAGATATACAACAACTGGAATGGCTACAGATCAAGGTAAATTATCGAATATGCATGCCCTGGGGATTATTGCTGACACAGCTGGAGTAAAAATGGGTACTTTAGGTACAACTACTTTTAGACCACCATTTACACCATTAACTTTTGGGGCAATTGTAGGAAGAAGTGTTGGAAAATTTTTTGATATTGTTAGAAAAACTTCAATTCATGAATGGCACGTTCAAAATAATGCAAAATTTGAAAATGTTGGGCAATGGAAAAGACCATGGTACTACCCTATTAATAATGAAAATCTTCATGAAGCAGTTCAAAGAGAAAGTAAAGCTGCAAGAGATAGTGCTGGAATTTTGGATGCCTCTACATTAGGAAAAATAGATATACAGGGATCTGATGCTTCTGAATTTTTAAACAGAGTTTATACAAATGCTTGGTCAAAATTAGGAATTGGGAAATGCCGATATGGTTTAATGTTAAATGAAGATGGTATGGTTTATGATGATGGTGTAACCACAAGATTGGGTGAAAATCATTATTTAATGACCACAACAACTGGTGGCGCAGCAAATGTGCTTTCTAAACTTGAAGACTATTTACAAACAGAATGGCCAGAATTAGATGTTTACTTAACCTCTGTTACTGATCACTATTCTACAGCAAGTATTTGTGGTCCAAATTCAAAAAAAATATTGGAAAAATTATTTCCTAATAAAGATTTTAGTGATGAAACGTTTCCTCATATGTCTTACCAAGATGCAATAATTGACAAAATTGAATGTAGAATAATGAGAATAAGTTTCACAGGAGAGCTTAGTTATGAAATTAATGTAGAGTCAAAATATGGTAAATCATTATGGAAAAACTGCATTGCAGCTGGAGAAGAATACAAAATTACTCCTTATGGAACAGAAACAATGCATTTATTAAGAGCTGAAAAGGGATTTATTATTGTTGGTCAGGATACAGATGGAACTATGACACCTATTGATCTTCAGATGGATTGGATAGTTAGTAAAAAAAAATATGACTTTATAGGTAAAAGATCACTTTATAGAAGTGATACAATGAGAGAAGACAGAAAACAGCTTGTTGGATTGCTTACGGATGACCCTAATGAAATATTAGAAGAAGGTGCTCAGATAGTCTCTGAATTAGATAAGAAACCTGTTGAAATGATTGGACATGTAACATCAAGCTATTTTAGCCCTAATTTAAATAAATCGATTGCACTAGCAGTTGTTAAAGGTGGAAAAAAGATGAATGGTCAAAGACTTTTTGTACCTATGGAAAATAAAAATATCAATGTAACAGTTTCAGATTTTATTTTTTTAGATAAAGAAAACAAGAGGATCAATGCTTAATTTAGAATATCCTAACTTTGAAAAAAAATCATTAGATGAACTAGAATTAAAGTTATCAGAACCAATTAAAAAAATAAATATTCGAGGGAAAAAAAAGGAATTTTTTACAAAAGCAGGAAAGATTTTATCAATCATCTTACCAATTGAATCAAATACGGGTTCCTCAAATCAACAATTTAATGCTCTATGGCTAAGTCCAGATGAATGGTTAGTATATTTTAATGAAGATAACAATAATGTTTATAATAATCTTTATAACGAAATTTCTAAATTAAATTTTGGCTCAATAGTTGATGTTTCTAATCAATGGATATGTATTAATATAAAAGGTAAAAAGACTTTTGATCTACTTTCATCGGGATCTCCTTTTAACTTCAATAATTTTAAAAATACTAAAAATTCTGTAACGCAAACATTGCTCAATCATACAGATGTAATTATTCATCATACTGAAATAAATGAAATAAATCTTTTTGTGAGAAGATCATTCTCAGAAGATTTATGGTTGTGGATTAAGGATAGCGCTAGGTTTATCTAATTTTTTTTTTATATAATAACTCACATAACTAAATAATAGTATTGAGAGTGTCCATTGAAAAATAAACCACAACCAGAAAAAACTATCGAAATCTGCAGATAGATATTTGGCTAAGTAAAAAACACATATAGGAACAAGAACATTTCGTAACATATTATTTATCATTGCATAATTAGATTTTTTTAAACCCATAAAAAAACCGTTTGATAAAAAGAAAATTGGATATGCAGGTAAAATAAATGCTGCAATTTTTAAATATCTTCGTCCATATTCTAAAACAGTTTCATCATTAGAGAAAAGTCTTGGTATTATATCTGCTGTGAAATAAACAAATATTCCAGAGAAAAACATTAATAAAAAGCCATATTTGACAGATATAAAATAAGTCTCTTTCACTCTATCAAAATGATTTGCACCATAATTTTGAGCTATAATTGAGATAATTGCAGTATTTATTCCCAATATAGGAAGTAAAACAACTTGCTCAATTCTCGTAGCTGCACCATAACCAGCTACAGCCAATTCACTAGTTTGACCAACATAAGTAAATATAAATGTAGCAGCAACTGCATATCCACATATAGCAATTGATATTGGCATTGATTGAAAAAATATATTTTTTAAAAATGTTAGTTTAATTTTAAAAAATTCCTTGGTAATTTTTTTCACCCTTGGATTTTGCAAGACCTTATATAAAATAATCGCAAAAGCTATAAATTGAGCTATAATTGTTGATAGACCTATACCCATCATACCTAAAGCAGGTATGAATAGAAAACCAAATATTAGAATAGGATTTAAAATTATATTTAGTAGAAAACTTAAAACCAAAACATTTCTGTATGTTTTTGTATCTCCTTCTGCATGTAATAAAGAGTTAAGTGATACAACAAGGAAAAAAAGAAATGATCCATAAAACATAATATTTGTATATTGAAGTCCTAAATTTGTAATTTCTTCAGTTGAACCCATTATATTAAAAACTTTTTCAGCAAAATATAAACCTATGCATGTAATAAAAACTGATATGATAAGTCCATAGATAATAATATGGCTAAAATAATAAGAGACATTTTTTTCATTTTTTTCTCCAATACTATTCCCTATCAAGGAAGTTCCAGCAACTGTTACACCAATTGAGGTTGCTACAATAATAAAATATATTGGAAATGACTTACTGAGTGCAGAAAGTGCTTCAGGTGAGATTAATCCTGAATAAAAAGTATCAACAATATTGTATAAGGTTTGAAAAAGTGTACCAACACTTGCTGGTATTGCAAGTTTTCTAACAAGTAAAGGTATATTTTCTTTAAGCAAATCCATAAAAATTATAATTTAATTAATATTCTTTTTTAAAGATATGTCTCTTGCCAGTTTTTTTTGCAAGTATTATTTGCTTTTGTCTCATTGCAAATCTTGATTTTTGATCATCTGTTAAATAATCGTGACATTTTGGACAATGAATGCCTTCTAAATATTTAGAGGATTTTTT
>CABYFN010000010.1 GCA_902518235.1 uncultured Pelagibacteraceae bacterium
ACATTAAAGTAATTACTGCTTTGACAATAAGTAGTCAAAAGGACATCGATAAATATAAAGATTATGATGAAGTTTCAGATTTAATTCTTTTTGATGGAAAAGGCTACGAGAAATCAATTGGATTTAATCACGAATTATTAAATTCTATACCTAATTCAATAAATAAAATGATTGCTGGAAATATAAAAATAGAAGATATTCCTAAGTTTAAAAATAAAGATTACTACATTGATCTAAGTGGTTCATTAGAAAATGAGAAAGGTATAAAAGATTTAAAAAAAATTGATAAACTATTAAATCTTGCAACTAAAAATGAAACTTAAAAAAGGAATTCCAGTTATAGATCAAGGAGATAGGCTTGGCTTTTGGGGTGGAAAATTTGGTGGAAATTTTGTACCTGAAACACTAAAAAAACCTATAGAGGATCTAGAAATACAATTTAATAAACTAAAAAATGACAGAAACTTTATTAAAGAAAGAGATGAATATTTCAAAAATTGGATTGGAACACCAACAAGATTTATTAAGTTAAATAATTTAACAAAACATGTTGGTGGAGCACAGATTTGGTCAAAGGTCGTTTCTGATGCTAACGGTGGAGCTCACAAAATATATAATGCAACTGTACATTGTTTACTGGCAAAAAGGTCTGGAAAGAAAGTAATAATTGGAGACACCGGCGCTGGGTATGCTGGTAAGATGCTAAGCATGGCTGCTAAGAAATTTGGTCTAAAATGTAAAATTTTTATGGGCGCAAAAGACATAAAGAGACAACAACCAAATGTTAAAGCAATGAAGAAAAATGGTGCAGATGTAATTCCTGTATATTCAGGAAGTCAAACACTTGTGGATGCTGTTTCTGAATGTATGAGATTTTGGGTTGCTAATTGTGATACCACAGCAATGTGTGTTGGTAGTACTGTAGGACCCGCAATTTTTGTTCGAATTTGTGGTTGGAGTACTAGTCAAATATCCAGAGAGCTTAAGGTTCAATTAATAAATGAATTTGGTGAAGTCCCTAAAAAACTTAAATTGTATAATTGTGTGGGAGGAGGTTCCTCAAGTTTTGGGTTTTGGAATGAATTTATGGATTATGATAAAAAACAAGTTGAGTTTATAGGGGTTGAGGCTGGAGGACCAAGTAAAAGTAAAAGGCATGCAGCTCCTTTAACTTATGGTTCAAAAATCGGCATACTTCATGGTGCTGCGCAATATGTAAATCAAAATAGCGATGGTCAGATTGAAGAAACTGAATCAATATCTGCAGGTCTTGATTATCCTGGAATTTCTCCACTTCATTGCTTTTTAAAAGATACAAAGCGCGCAAGGTATACAGCAGCTAGTGATGAAGAGGCTTTAAAAGCATACCAAATAGTTACAAAATATGAAAATTTAAGACCATCTCTCGAACCGAGCCATGCATTCTCGGTTGCTATCAAAGAAGCAAAAAAATTGAGCAAAAATACAATTGTAGTAATTAATAGTTGCGGAGATGCATATAAAGATAGAGGTATTTTAGAAAAAAAATTGGGAAAGAAATATGTTAAATCCAATTAGCCTTGCATTTAAAAAAGCAAAAAATGAGAAAAGACCAGCGTTACTTACTTATACTGTAGCTGGTGATAGCTCAAAGAAACAATCTTTAGAAATATTAAAAGCAATTTCAAATTATGCTGATATTTTAGAAGTTGGTATACCTCATAACACTCCAGTAGCAGATGGAGGCCAAATTCAAACTAGTGCTTACAGATCGATTAAAAATGGTATTAAGATGAATGATATTTTTAAAATTGTCAGCGATTTTAAAAAAAGTAAAAATTCAAAACCAGTAATATTTATGGGTTACTACAATATGATTTTCCAATATGGTGAAAATAATTTTTTAAAAAAATGTAAAAAATCAGGTGTTAATGGTTTAATAGTAGTTGATTTACCATGGCCAGAAAACAAAATTTTTTCAAAGAAATGTAAAAAAAATTCAATTAATTTTATCCAATTATTATCTCCTACAACATCCAATAAAAGACTAAAAAGTATTACAAAAGATTCTCATGATATGATTTACTATATAAGTATGCTGTCTACTACAGGTGGTAAGCTAAAAGTTTCTCCAAAAAAAATATTAGCTAATTATAATAGAATTAAAAAAATAAGTCCTAAAAAAAATTGTGTTATTGGTTTTGGGATAACTGAAAAAACTATATCAAATTTTAAAAATACAGATGGACTTGTTGTTGGAAGTCAAATTTGTAAAGAAATTACTAGAAGTTTAAACAATAGACAAAATCCTGTCATAAATGTAAGTAAGATGGTTAGTAAACTAAGAAAAAAAATATCATGAATTGGTTAACAAAAGCTATAAATTTTGGAGAAAAAATAAAGAAGGTGCTTCGAAAGAGACCTTCAAAAGAAGATATAGCAAATTCAGATTGGACCAGTTGTTGTAAAGGTCCAATATTGAAGAAAGATTTAGAGAATAATTTATGGGTGTGTAATCTTTGTGGAAAGCATCATAGAATTAGTTGTAGACAAAGGTTTGATATAATATTCGGTAAAAACGGTTATCAAATCTTAGAGTCACCTATACCTACAGAAGATCCATTAAATTGGGTTGACACAAAATCTTATAAAGACAGACTTAAAATTGCGAGGAAGAAGACAAACCAAAATTGTGCAGTAATGATTGCTAAAGGAAAAATAAATGGAATAGAAGTAACTGCTGGTGCAATTAACTTTGATTTTATTGGAGGTTCTGTTGGAGCCGCAGAAGGAGAGGCAATAATTTATGGAGTACAACACGCGATAGATAACCAAACACCTTACTTGTTCTTTCCTTGTGGTGGAGGACAGAGAATGTTCGAGTCAACAATTGCTTTAGCAAATATGACCAGAACAACACTTGCCATAAATGAACTTAAGAACAACAATTTACCGTATATAGTTTGTTTTACTGATCCAACTGCTGGAGGAATAACTGCCTCTTTTGCAATGTTAGGAGATATTCATCTTGCTGAACCTGGATGTCTAATAGCATTTGCAGGAAAAAGAGTAATTCAAGCAACGGTTAAGGAAGAATTAAGTTCTGATTTTCAAACAGCTGAATTTGTTGAGAAACACGGCTTTGTCGACAGAGTAGTGCATAGAAAAGATATACAAAAAGAAGTTGGCAACCTTCTATCGATATTACTTAGAAAAAATTCTGATATACATTTAGAAAATTTAAATGAAACTTCAGAAACTAATATCCAAACTAGAGAAGCATCATAAAAAAAAACTAGATTTATCTCTAGGAAGAACTTTTAATCTATTAAAAAAACTGGGTGATCCACAAGATAAATTAAAAAACGTTATCACAGTTGTTGGAACTAATGCTAAAGCAAGCATGTGCTATAGTCTTAAGTCAATACTAAACCAGGGTGGGTACAAAACTAATCTTTACACTTCTCCCCACCTACTCTCTTATACAGAAAGATACGTTTTTGAAGATAAGGAAATCAATGAAGAAGATTTAATACAATTACTGACTGATGTTGAAAAAACTTTAGGAGATGACAATGCAACATTATTTGAAATTTTAACATGTACATTTTTAAAATATGCTGAGAATTTCAAAGATAATATAAATATAATAGAAGCAGGATTATTTCATCAATTTGATAGTACAAATGTATTTAAAGAAAATTTAATGACACTAATTGGTGTTATTCATAATGATCATTTTCAATGGCTTGAAAATAAATCAATTGAAGGGGTAATATATGAAAAAACAGCTAAGCTTTTAAACTCAAATATATTTATTAATAAACAAGTAAATAACGAAATAAGAGATAAAATAGCAAGTTCATTGGAGAAAAATACATCAAATAAATATTTTTTTGGTAAAGATTTTAATATTGCAAAGTCCGAGAATGGATTTATTCAATATGAAGATGGGTTGGGAGAATTGGTATTACCTGAACCAAGTATTCTTGGAGATCATCAGCTTTATAATATTAGTACCTCAATTGCTGCATCAAGAAAAATTTTTAATATTAAAGATGAGTATATTAGAAATGGTATCAAAAATATTTCATTAAGAGCGAGACTTGAAGAGATAAAATCCGGTAAATTAAAAGATATTGCTGGAAATAATAAACTGGTAATAGATGGTGGTCACAATATTAGCGCAAGTTTTTCTATTGCTAATTGGATTAAAAATCAAAATGAAGAAGTAAACCTTATCGTAGGTATGATGAAAGACAAAGAACATGTAGAATTTATAAAAGCTTTTGAAAATATAGTAAATTCAATTACTTTAATTGATATTCCTAATCAGGATGGAGCAATATCAAAGGAAGATTTTAAAAAAAAGTTAGATAATTCAAAATTAAATCTAAAAATTTCTAATGGCATTGAAGAAAGTATAAAATCGCTATCAAAAAATGAAAACACTATTATATTATGTGTTGGTTCACTATATCTTGCTGGAGAAATTTTAAGCTTAAATTAGATATTTTCTTTTATCCAAGAAACAATTTCACTTTTTGGAACCGCTCCGACCTTAGTTGAAACATGATTTCCATCTTTCATCAAAATCATAGTAGGAATTCCTCGAACACCATATTTTGTTGGCGTATTTGGCTCTTCATCAATGTTATGTTTTGCTATAGATAATTGGTCAGACATTTCGTTTGAAATTTCCTCTAAAATTGGAGCAATTTGTACACATGGGCCGCACCATGAAGCCCAAAAATCTGTAATTAGTATCTTATTTTCTTTAACTAATTTGTCAAAACTTTCATCAGTAGATTTAATCGTTGCCATAAGAGTTTTATATAAATTTATTTTATTTATTCAATAGTAAAAATTTAGATTAATTTAGATTTATACATTAAACATTTTCATACTTTTTTTGGATAGACATTGCGTAGGTATTAAATTCGTCTAAGAGGGCTAATTTTTCATTATCATTTTCATTAGTATATTTTTCTCTCAAAGTATCAATTTCGTTATATAAAGTAGGTATTGTCCACCATTTCTCTTTTCTTTCACTTAGTATTCTCTTAGCGATTTCTCTTCTTATTGATTTATACATTACTTCTGGCAAAACTTCTGGGGCTTCTTGAAAAATTATTTTTTTACCAAATCCAACTAACCTATCATCATCAAATTTATCTAATAAATTTAGTTTTTCTTTCCATGGTGCTGCATGCCAAGTTGGGAAAAGAGCAGTGTCTTTGTTTGAAGTAAATTTTGTATAAATACTTTCTTCTGCATATATATCTTCTTGGGATTTCGATTGCTCTTTTTCTTCTGCAACTTCTCTTAAAGCCGTTAAAATATTTTGAGAAAACTGTTCATTATTTTGAACAAATTCTGCTCTTTTTTTAATTACGTTTTTATCAAGTTTATTATAAGGCTCAGCACTCATTCCGTACTTCGCGTCAATTATAATAGGCGCTTTATTTGCACGTATAGTTCTTAAAAATTTTGGAGATTTTTTCATCTCCGTTTTTAATTCATTTATTGATTTATTTATTAAAGGCTGGATTTCAGTTCTTAAATCTATGGAGTAATACCATCCTTGGTAAATTGGATGCATACAATGTTTTGGATGTAATGGTACAACTAAGTGTAGTCTTGATTTTCCATAATAATACTCGTTTAAAGTTACAATTTCTCCTTTTTTCATTATAGTTTCTGTATCTGATTTATTTGCAGTCCTTAAAAAAGATTCCCAAGTATGCTCTTGTTTATTTTTAACAATCTTTAAAATTTTTGCAGTTAATTCGGCATCAGCAAGTGCTGAGTGAGCATCACTTGCATCAATACCTTGCATTTGAGCTAAAGATGCAAGTTTAAATACAGGATTATTTTTTTCATTAATTTCCGTTTCTAAGATAGTTGGATCTACAGCATAAGCAGCTCGTGCAATGTTTATACCATCATGTCGTTTATTAGGTGCTGCATTAGTAATATAAGGATATCTAATATTTTTAAAAAACTCTTTCCTTATCATCTCTTCATCAAAATTAAGGCTGCTCCAACCTAAAAATATTGCGGGACTCCATTTTTTAAATATTTTTTCAACTTCACCCAACATTTGATAATGACTTAGGTTTGTTTGAGTTAGTTGTTTGATAGATGTCTTGTTGACTATTAAGGCCATAGCCTGAAATATTTCTCCTTCAGGCAGACTGCACCTTAAATTAAATCGGTCTTTCTCTTTAAAGTTTTCATCGACTAAAATTCCACCAATCTCAATAATACTACCGAAATCGGTGCTGGCACTTGATGATTCTATATCCCAAATTGCTAAATTCATATTTTTAAACTTAAATTAGCTTTGTTTTGATGGGTTTTTGGAAAGTTTTTTAGGACTAAACCGTTGCATCTAAACAAGTAGCTTCTAGTTAGTTTTATCTCTTTTATGAAATGGTCTGTTAAAGTCAAGCTATATTATTCATCTCGTAAAATTTTTTGACCCTTCCTAAGAATAAATTTTGATACATCTCTAATTCTGCACCTTCTATTTTAAATTCTTGGAACAAAATATCTTTTGTACAAAGTAAAATTATCCCAGCCTTCATCTTTGTACCATGAACAACATCATGAGCTAGAGTATATGCTCCAAGTTGTAAAAAATAATCTTGAATATAATCTATTTTTTTTGGTTTATTGCTCTGTTTAAAATCGATTACAACATCATTGCCCTGATAGATACCAATTAAGTCAGCTGTGCCTGCATATTGTTCGGGATAATACAAAGTTTCTTCAATTCCATAGATTTCATCTAATTTACTATCTATACCTTTTTCAATTATTTCTTTAGCCATATTTTTATATTGTTCATTACTTTCAAAAAAACTTTCATTAATTCTACCTCTTAAGTAATCCTCTATATATGAGTGCATTGATGTTCCTCTTGAAGATGCTTCTGTTTTAATTCTATTAGCTTCTTTAAAGCCTACCCTTTCCCTCCAGTTCGCTAGAGCAGCTTTTTCTTCGTCAGATTTAGTAATACTTAATATTGTTGTAACACTTGGAAGTTTTTCTTCACCTAAAGAATATTTTCTATAGCCGTCCTCAATTGATCTTGTGGACCTCGGATAATTAAATTTATTATTCCATTTCATGCATTTCTTATATGAGAAATTATATTTAAATTAAATTTATTTTTTGGCTTGTCTAGGAAGATCTTCAAGTTTTTCTACATTGTCTGTTTTAAGAGCTTTTTCGAACTGCTCTGGATCTTTTATGTTTTCCAAAGTTCTCGTAATAGATCTTGCATCCATTCCAAACTTATTAACAACAGCCATTGCCTCTTCTAGTTTTTTATTCAAGACTATAATATTATCAAAATGTCTTGAAAACCGTGTGCTAATCGTTTTTAAATGAGTATATATTTCAGTTGCTCCCTTTTGAACTTTGAGGGATTGAAAACCCATGTGCAAAGACTGCAGGTAAGCAGATAAAGTGTTTGGTCCACAAATTACAATTTTGTGTTTCCTCATTAATTCTTGGGTTAATAATTCTTTTGTGCTTGGATCTTGGTACTCAGTCAATTCTTTATACAAACTTTCAGTCGGTGCATAAACGATAGCAAAATCTGTAGTTTTTGGTGGGACGATGTATTTTTCATTTACACTTTTAGCTTTAACTTTAAAGGCTGATGCTAATTTTGCTCTAGCGTCTGCAACAGCTCGTTTATCATCTGTATCATAACCATCATTGATTGCCTTAAATTTTTCAACTGGGAAATGGGAGTCAACTGGAACCATTACATCACCTTGAAGTTTAATTGCAAATTCAACGTTTTCACTTGTATCTTCTTTCATTTTAACATTGGTCATGAATTGAGAGGCTGGTAATAAATCTTTAATTAAAGCATCCAAACTAAATTCAGCAAGTGTTCCATATTTTTTAACACCTGCTAAAATTTTACTTATACCTTCTTGGCTTTGATTCAATAACTGTACTTGTTGATTAAAATTGCCAACTTTTTCATCTACTTTAGTTAAAGCTTCCGTCATATCTTTAGTAACACCTGTAGAAAGATTATTAAATGAAGTAGACATTGAGCCTAATGAATTATTAATAGTATTATTTAAAGTATCTTTTAGAGAAACGATTTCGGACTTTAAATTAGCTATTTCCTCAACATCTTTATTTTCGTCTTCTTCTTTAGGTTTTGGCCTTAAATTTAGATACAAAATCCCTAAAGTTGCACCAAACAATAAAAGCATGATTATCAATAGAATCGTATCCATAGATTTAAGATAATAGTGAGAGTTAAGAGCTAAGCAAGTTTAAAATTTTCTTCAAACCTTTTTTGTTACTCAATTTTTTATTAAACATTAAAATTGCAGTACTTTTAAGAATATTTCCATCTTTTAAAACTCTTAAATTATTCGCTCGTAAAGTTTCGCCAGTACTAGTTATATCTGATAAAATTTCTGATGAACCAGTGAATGGATATACTTCCGTTGCCCCAAGAGATGGAACTAATTTAAATTGAGTTACACCTTTCGAAAATAAAAACTCTCTAGTTAGATTTGGATATTTTGTTGCAACTCTCATTCTACTTTTCTTTTTATCTTTAAAATCAAAGGAAATTTCCTCTAAATCAGCAAGTGTCTGAATATCAATCCACTCGTCTGGCACAGCTAATACTAAAGTTGCATGTCCATATTCTAACTTTTTGGCAATAGTAACTTTATTTTGTATATTTAATTCAGATTCTTTTAATAAATCATATCCTGAAAAACCAATATCTAGAGATCCATCACCCAATCTTTCTATGATTTCTCTTGCATGTAAATAAATAATTTTAATATTTTTATTTCCTTTTATATATCCAAAGAGGTCCCTATCGCCTCTTTCTGATAAAATTTTGAGCTTTTTGCTTTTAAATATATTTAAAGTATCTTTTCTTAATCGACCCTTGCTTGGAATGCCAATTTTAATCATTTAAACTTATTGCACCTCCAACTGCCGGTATTTTATTTGAAGATCCTAAATCAGAAATAAGATTGTCATAACGACCTCCATTAACCTGAATTTTTCTAGAGTTTGAATTTATTATAATTTTAAATACCATCCCAGTGTAGTATTCCAGATGTCTTCCAAAAGAAGATGAAAAATTTACATTTAATTTTGAGACCTTATCTTTTGTGATTGGAAAATAATTTTTTCCAACAGTAAGATTTATTTTATTTTTTTTAAAAAAAGCATTAAGAGTAGTTGCTGCATTACTCATTTTGCAATTAATTTTTAAATATTCCCTTATAATCTTTACTACATTTTGACCTTTTACTTGTCTTCTAGGATCTTTTATTTTGTTATCAAATCTGATCAGTATTTCTCTTAAGGAACGCCCTGCTATATTTCTGTTTTGATTTTGTTTACATAGTTTAAGGTATCTTTTTTTATCTAACTCAACGATAGTTTCATCAAAATCTGAATTAGTCTCTAAACGTCTTAATAATTCATTAAAATAAACCTCTCGCCAAAAATGTCTTTGTAATCTAAGTTTCCACCTTTTCGGAATATCTAATTTATTTATCAATAAGTGAAATATTTCTACATTTCCTATTGTTATACTCCCAGACTTATAACTAAATTTATTTAAAACTTTAATACCAGTATTTATTATTTGCTTATCATCTCCTTTTTCATCTTTTGATCCTATGATCTCGAAACCTATTTGATCTCTAATAATTTTTTCATTTTTTTTCTGAACTTTTCTGAATGCTTGACCATTATAAAATACTTTTGAAGATTTCTTATTTTTTTGATTGAGATATTTGATGCATGAAGCAATGGTTAAATCAGGTCTTAAACAAATTTCCTTTCCATTCTGATCCATAAATGAAAAAATTAAACTTCTAAATGACTCTCCAGATCTCTCAAGAATTAGATTGGTTGGAATTACTGTGTCTAGATCTATATAATCAAATCCACTTGATTTTAAAGATTTAAGTATATTTTCAGATAATTTTTTTGACTTCATCGATTAAATCTTTCATGGGAATTGTTTTGTTGTTCTCACCCTTTACACCCTTTAAATTTTTAATGGTCACTGTATTATCTTTAAATTCATTTTCTCCACAGATTACTGCAACTGGTAATTGGCGTTTGTTTGCATAAGTAAGCTGCTTACCAAGATTTTTTTTGGTATCTAAAAATATTTCTGAATTTATATTGTTTTGTCTTAAAAGATCTAAAATTTCGTAGTAGTTATTTAAGTATTTTTGATCCATCACACACACTAAAACTGGTTTTTGTTCGTCTAATTGAAACTGATCTAATTGCATTAATGCAAACAAAAGTCTATCTACACCAAAACTTATACCTGTGCCTGGAATATCAACTCCTTTAAATCTTGATATAAGTTTTGCATAGGCTCCACCTGAACAAATACTGCCAATATCTACTTCTTTGCCTTTATTATTTGTAACTTTAAAATTTAAATTAGTTTCAACAATAAAATCAGAATAATACGCCAAGCCTCTGACAATTGTGAAGTTGTTTTTGACTTGATCTAAGTTTGATCCGTATCCAAGGACCTCAAAAAAGTCTTCTAATTCCTTGATTCCCTCTTGTGATAGTGAGTTTTTTAAATTTTGTTTCAGTTCATTTAAATCTTTAATTTTTAAATAGTCTAATATTTTAGAAACCTGCTTATCATTTAAGTCTGCACCTTTTGTAATAGCGCCACTAGTATCTTTTCTTTCTTTTCTCAACAGGTCCTCTACACCTTTTATTCCAAATCCAGGCTTATCAAGTTTATCAATTGCCCTAATAACTTTTAATTGTTTTTCCTCGGTAATTTGTAATTCATCTAGTAAACCTTGAACTATTTTTCTGTTACTTACATTGATTGTAAACTGATCTTTCTTTAATCCACATTCTAAAAGTGTTGCTGAAATTAAATTACAAAGTTCAGCGTTAGCTTGTGATGAACTTACATTTCCTACAATATCAAAATCTGCCTGTAAAAATTCTCTATATCTTCCATTGCCTGCTTTTTCATTACGAAATACATTTTGAATAGCATATCTTTTATAAATTGATGGTAATTCTTGGTTATTTTGAGCAACAAATCTTGCTAGAGGACTAGATAAATCATATCGAAGAGTAATACTTTTATCTCCATCTTTAAATGAAAATACATCAGACATAGGATTAGCTTCATCTTCAGCTAGAAAAGATCCTATATTTTCACTTATTTCGAACGATGGTGTTTCGAGTGGTTCTGCACCAAACTTAATAAAATTATTCTCAATCACTGATAACAGCTTTTTTTTGAGGAGAAGTTTCTTATCCCAACGATCTTCAAATCCTGAGGGTAACCCAGGTATTAATTTATTTTCTTTATTCATTTTTTGGTACCCTGGCTTGGAATTGAACCAAAAACTAAAGTTCCACAAACTTTCGTGATAACCATTTCACCACCAGGGCCTGTTGTTGTTTTATACTAATTAGAGTTAAATTTAAATTTTAAAATAGTTAAATAGCTAGCTGCAAGCCAGCATGAAAATAATGTCTTTTATGAGATACTAAAATTTTACTATTTTTAATCATGGAGGTTAAATAGCATTTTAGACTTAAAATGCAAGTATGTATTGTATAGGAATATTCATAGGGTTTACCTACTTTTATTCCTATACAAAATTTTAAATGAAATAAATTTTAAGAAGTTTTCTTTAAATTCACTGCGCTTGGACCTTTGTCTCCATCCTGAATTTCAAATTCTACAGCGTCGTTCTCATTCAAAAAACGAAGTCCTGCTTCACGAACTGCGCTTGCATGAACGAAACAATCTTTTTCTCCGTCTTCTCTTTCTATAAACCCGTAGCCCTTCTTACCGTTGAACCACTTTACTTTTCCTTTTAATGTACTCATACTTTTCTTTTACTCTTTCTTTATTATATTAAACTTAGCTAAACTTCAGCTAGCGGGATAGTTATTAGATTTTAAAATTGAATGCAAGCATTTTTGCTGCAAGGTTTTATTTCTAAAATGGTGGCTTCGGCGGGACTCGAACCAGCGACACAAGCCTTTTCAGGGCTCTGCTCTACCAACTGAGCTACGAAGCCATTATTTAAAACCTAAAAATAATTCTTCCTTTTGTCAAATCATAAGGTGTTACTTCGACTGTTACATTATCACCTTGAAGAACTCTAATCCTATTCTTCCTCAACTTTCCAGCTGTGTGAGCTGTAACAATATGATTATTTTCAAGCTTTACTCGGAACATGGCATTAGGTAATAAATCGATTACTTTACCTTTAAATTCCAATAAATCTTGTTTCGACAAATTTTGTTACTCCTTATTTATTCTAGATTTTATACTCAAAGCATGACCTTTTAATTCTTCATACTCAGCGAGATGTGTAGCGTATTCTCCTATTTTCTCAACACCTTTTTTTGAAAGAGTTATAAGGCTAATTTTTTTATAAAATTCACTTAAACTTAACCCTGATGAAAATTTAGCTGATGCATTAGTTGGTAATACATGATTTGTCCCAACAGCATAGTCACTTAATGCCATAGGAGAATATTTTCCTATACAAATACTTCCCGCATTAACAATTTTATCTTTATACTTTTTATAATTGCTAACATTTATTTCTAAGTGTTCAGGAGCTATCTCGTTAATTGCATCAATAATTTGTCTATCATTATATACTTTTAAAATTAGTCCATTACTTTTTATACTTTTAGTGGCAATACTTTGCCTTGGTATTTGTTTTAATTTTAATTCTAAATCCTTCTTAAATTTGTTTATCAAATTAGAATTTTTAGTGATCAATATACATTGAGAATTTGAGTCATGTTCTGCCTGGCCAATCATAGATGTAGTAACTTCATTTAAATTAGTTTTGCTATCTGCTAATATTGTTATTTCAGATGGGCCTGCAATCATTCCTTCAATGCCTACATCTCCAAAAACTTGTCTTTTAGCACCAGCAACAAAGATATTGCCAGGACCAACAATTTTATTTACTTTTTGAATATAAGCTAAACTACCTATGGCTTGTGCGCCTCCCATTGAATAAATTTCATTAATTCCTAATTTTTTTGCTGCATATAAAACTGCAGGATTTAATTTTCCATTATTTTTTGGATTTGCTAGTACAATTCTTTTAACACCTACAATTTTTGCTGGTATAGCATTCATCAATAGTGTTGATGGTAAGTTTGCTGGGACATAAATACCAACCGATTGAATTGGTAAATATTTATACTCAATTTTATTATTTAGATTATCTTTATAAAAGATATCTGTAGTTTTTTGTAAAGAATGAAATTTGAGTATCCTTTTGTAAGCAAAATCTATAGCTCTTTTAATCTTAGGGTCTAAAGATTTAATTGCTTGATTAATTTGCTTAATACTTGGCTTAATTTGACTATTTTTACTAAATTTTTTCTCATATTTTAAAAGACTTTTATTTTTATTGTTTTTAATATCTTTTAAGATTTTAGATATTATTTTATTTTCATTTTTTTTTCCAGATCTTCTAAGATCTAAAAATTTTGTTAAATTATTTAAGTAATTTTTTTTATTACAATTAATTATTTTTATCATTTACTATTTTTTGATCCTCTAGTGTCACTTCAATTACTTCAGCGGCAAGAGTTATAATTCTATTTTTCGAAAATAACATAGTTATTTCAAAATTCTCCCCTTTCTTAAAAATATCAATTGTTAATAGTTCTAATGTTAGATTAGTGTCATTTTGGTCTATATTCTTAGATTTTGACGAATTAATAAATTCAAATTTGATAATACTATTTATCACTTTATTTTTATTTTCCTCTTCTTTACTAAATCTTGCTATTGAAATTAGGAAAATTTTGTTAGAAGCTAAATATTTAACATCGTCAATATTAACTTTGCCCTCAGAGCAGCAAGCTGAAATGATATGAAGATCTTCAGGAGTTTGTGCAATTATCTTTTTTAAATACTGGTTTTCCATCAATTAACACGTCGAATGTTTACCCCTACTTTTCTTAGTTTATTCTCTATATTCTCATATCCTCTATCAAGGTGATAAATTCTATTAATTGTAGACGAACCTGCTGCAACTATTGCAGCTAAAACTAATGCAACCGAGGCTCTTAAGTCACTGGACATTAATTCTGCAGCTTGAAAGTTAGTATCACCTGAAATAAATGCCTTATTTTTTTTAATTAAAATCTCAGCACCTAATCTTCTTAATTCAGCTACATGCATAAATCTATTTTCAAAAATACTCTCGGTTATCGAACTTTTACCTTTAGCCTTACAGAGTAGAACCATAAATTGAGCTTGTAAATCTGTAGGAAAGTTTGGATATTCTTTAGTAACTAAATTGGTTAAATTTTTGATTTTTTTTGGACCGGATATATGAATTTGTTTTTTGGTTACTTTAATTTTTGCTCCAACTTTTTTTAGTAATGATAATTCTGTTTTTATAATTTTTGGATCAAAATTATTTATTTTTAAATTACCTCCAGTTAAACATGCTGCTACACAAAAAGTTCCTGTTTCTATTCTATCTGACATCACTGAATAACTTGTACTTTCTAAAGATTTAATACCTTCTATCTTCACAGTACGTTTGCCTATAAATTTTATTTTTGCACCACCTGATTTTAAAAAATTTATTAAATCAATTATTTCTGGTTCAATTGCACAGTTTCTAAGAATGGTAATTCCATTTGCTAAACATGCGGCTATAATTGTATTTTCAGTTGCTCCAACACTAACTTTTGAAAATCTGATTTTTGCACCTTTGAGTTTTTCTTTTGTGTGTGCATGGATATAGCCTTTCTTAATATCATATTTCATTCCAAGTTTTTTAAGTGCATTCAAATGATAATTTACAGGTCTTGCCCCTATAAGGCAGCCACCAGGCAAAGAAGTAATAGACTTTTGATGTTTGGCAACAAGTGCTCCTAAAACTAATATTCCAGCTCTCATCGTTCTAACAAGTGAATATGATGCAAAAAAATTTTGCTTTTTTTTCTTTGTTATTTTAACAATTTTTCTATTTTTATTGAATTTTATTTCAGAGCCAAGAGATTTTAAAAGATTTATCATTGTATCTATGTCTTTAACACGAGGTAAATTTTTTATTATGACCTCTTTTTCGAATAAGATTGTCGATGCCAAAATTGGTAAGGCAGCATTTTTTGAACCCGAAATTGAAATTTCGCCCTTTATTTTGCAAGGACCTTTAACAATAAATTTGTCCATTATTATATTTTCGGAAGTGTAACTCCCTTTTGACCTTGGTATTTACCATTTCTATCTGCATATGAAACAGCTGGATCCTCATTGCCCTTAATGAAAACAAATTGAGCAACTCCTTCATTAGCGTAAATTTTTGCCGGTAACGGTGTTGTATTAGAAAATTCTAATGTTACATGTCCCTCCCAACCTGGTTCGAGAGGTGTGACGTTGACAATTATTCCACATCTTGCATATGTAGATTTTCCTAAACATATAACCAAAACATTTTTAGGAATCTTAAAATATTCAACAGTCCTTGCTAATACGAATGAATTGGGTGGTATTATGCATTCAGATGAATTTTTAGTAATAAAATTTGAGGATTTAAAATTTTTTGGATCTACAATTTCGGAATTTACGTTGGTAAAAATTTTAAATTCATCAGAAACTCTCGCATCATAGCCATACGATGATACACCAAATGATATTTTATCTCCTCTAACTTGTTTGTCTTCAAAAGGAGAGATCATATCATTATCTCTGGCCATTTGTATAATCCACTTATCAGATTGGACCGACATTATTTATTTTTTTTCTTTGTTTTTTTTTGGAATTCTTTTCTTTTTTTTAAATTTTTTCTTAAGGCAAGTTCAAGTTTACTAAAATTATTCTTTTTTGAACTCATTATTTATTTTTTGTCAGGATTTGTAAGATGGTCAAGCGTTATAACCTGGTCAAGAGGAATTGTTTTATCTTCTTCAATTTTTACTGGGCCAGTTTTCACCTGTTTTTTTGCTCTTTTTTCTGCAAGCTTTTTTTCTCTTTTAGCTTTTTTTTCCATGAGCTTTGCATTTTTATTAGCTCCATATGTGTAGTGAATTCCCATAACATTTTCCTCAAATAGATATAACGTATTTTAAAAAAAAATTAAGGCAATAATTTGAAAAAATTAAATTTATACACTAATTTAAGTAAATATCGCCCCTATAGTTAAATGGTATAACACATCCATGGTAAGGATGAGTTTCCAGTTCAATTCTGGATGGGGGCACCACTATTATTTTGTATAAAAATTTTTTTTTAACAAAAACCCAATTATAACTAAAATTATAATTCCCAGAATTGGTAAATAAATATCAGGAGAAAAAATTAATTCTAAAATACTTGGTACCTCAGAATTTTCCTCCAATATCTTACTCAAACCAGCACCAAGAGATACTCCAACAAATAATTGTGGGGTCATACCAATTATTGATCCTAGAAAGAAATTTCTAACCTTAACATTAAATATTGTAGGTAAAATATTAGAAATGAAAAAAGGAATGCCACCTACAAATCTATAGATTACAAAAAAAACAAACTCATTCTTTTTAAACTTCTCAGTAAAATTGCTAAAACGGGATGAAAATTTTTCCTCAACTAAATCTTTTAAAAAATAGTTTGCAAAAATATAAAGAAATGTTGCACCAATAGATAATCCAAAAACGACTAGTAGAGTTCCTAACCACTTTCCGAAAATAAAACCGCCAACTAGAAATACCGGTGATCCGAAACCTAAAAAAAGGACCCAAATTATTGTGCCTATTAAAAAAATAATACTTGATAAAAAAATATTACTATTTTTAATATTCTCTAAAGCTTCTCTATTTTGTCTTATTAATTCATAACTTGAAAAATCCTGAAACGAAAAGTTATT
Organism: uncultured Pelagibacteraceae bacterium; assembly: GCA_902518235.1. Taxonomy (GTDB): domain Bacteria; phylum Pseudomonadota; class Alphaproteobacteria; order Pelagibacterales; family Pelagibacteraceae; genus Pelagibacter. Next base: position 16,899 of record CABYFN010000010.1, read on the forward strand.
AAAAAAAATCATTAAAAAAACAAATACTATCAAAATGTAGGCAGAGCCTAAAAATAGTTTAATTTTTTTTTCTCTATTCATTGATTTTTAACTTATTAAAAATCGCTGTACTTATATATATATATTTGTATAACTACCGAAATTTAACATTAATTTAACAACAATGAAACGTACATATCAACCAAGTAACAGAAAAAGAAAAAGGGCTGTCGGTTTTAGAGCTAAAAAAAAGACAAAGGGTGGAAGAAAAGTATTAAAAAGAAGAAGAGCTAAAGGAAGAAAAAAATTAACAAACGCTTAATGAAAAACAAGATTGTTAGCCTTTCTAAAAATGAGGATTTTAAGTCTATTCTGAGTGGAAAAAAAATTTCTAATAAATACTTAACAATTTTCTTTAAAAAACTTTCTGATAAAAATAATAATAGATTAAATATTAGTTTTGTAGCCAAAAAGAAAATTGGAAACGCAGTAACAAGAAACAGAATTAAAAGAAGACTAAGAAATATTATGAATGAAGCTGTAAAATCAATTAACATTAATCTTAATTACTGTTACTTATTGATTGCAAGGATATCTGTTAGCAAAGATCCTTATGATGCAATAAAAAGCGCAACACTAGAAGACTTTAAAAAAATTAAATGACCAATTTTATTAAATTTTTAATGATCAAGATTATAAGGTTTTATCAAATACTTATATCTCCCTATTTAGGTAATAATTGCAGATATCTTCCAACATGTTCTGATTATTTTATTGAAAACATAAAAGAGAATGGAATTTTAAAAGGAAGTATTAATGGATTTAAAAGAATACTTAGTTGTCATCCTATAAAAATTTTGGGTGGTGGAGAAGGATTTGATCCAGTTAAAAAGAAAAAGTAATTTATGGATACAAAAAATGTAATTGCTGCAATATCTCTGAGTGCAGCTGTAATAATACTTTACAGTCTATTCTTCGCTCCAGCAGTAGTAGACCAAAAAGATATCTCTAATGATAAAAATATTACCAGTGAAAATTCTTCAACGGATGCACCATCATTAGTTCAGGACGAGGAAACAATTAAAATATCTAGAAATGATGCTTTAAAAGAAAATGAAAGAGTTCTTTTTGAAAATGACAAAATTAGAGGCTCAATTTCATTAATTGGGTCTTCAATAGACGACTTAACTTTTAAAAATTATACAAATACTTTAAATGGAGATGATAATGTAATCTTATTAAATCCTAAACAGTCTAATAATGGATATTACGTGGAAACTGGATGGGCGACCACTAACAAAAATATTGATTTACCAAACTCAAAATCTCTTTGGAGCATTGAAGGAAGTAACAAACTCACACCTAGTTCACCAGTAATATTAAGTTGGACTAATAATCAAAATATTAAATTCTTAAAAGAAATAAGTATAGACAAACAATATCTTTTTAACATCAAACAAACGATAATTAATAATTCGGATAAAACTTATAACTTTTATCCATATGGACAAATTATTAGGAATGTAGCCCCTGATGTAACTAATTTTTATATTTTGCATGAGGGTTTAATTGGAGTTTTTGATGATCAATTAGTTGAAGAGGATTATGATGACATCGAGGAAAAAAAATATTCTAAGAATGCACAATCTGGATGGCTAGGTATAACTGATAAGTATTGGCTTACTAGTCTTATACCTGAAAAAAATAAAAGTTTTAGATCTGATTTTGATTACAAAAATAAGTTTAGAGCAAATTTTATTGAGACGAATGCAACAGAAGTTGGTGCAAACGAGACAAAAAGTAACTTAATTAAGGTAATAATTGCTGCAAAAGAAGTAAACGTTATTGATGGATATGCTGAAAGTGAAAATATAAATAAGTTTGATCTTGCAATAGATTGGGGATGGTTTTACTTCATTGTAAAACCTTTATTCTTTGCAATTCAATATTTCTTTAATCTAGCTGGCAACTTTGGAATAGCAATTATAATGATAACTGCTTGTATAAGATTAGCATTTTTTCCACTTGCAAACTACTCATTTAGGTCAATGGCTAAAATGAAAGTTCTTCAGCCAGAAATGATAAGACTAAAAGAGTTGCATAAAGAAGATAAAATGAAACTCCAACAAGAAATGATGGCATTATACAAAAGAGAAAAAGTTAATCCAATAAGCGGGTGTCTTCCAATTTTTATACAGATACCTTTTTTCTTTGCAATTTATAAAGTTTTGTTTGTAACAATTGAGATGAGACATCAGCCATTTTTTGGTTGGATAAAAGATTTAAGTGAAAGAGATCCTACATCCATATTTAATTTATTTGGACTAATTCCATGGGATCCCCCTTCTTTTTTACTAATAGGTGTATGGCCATGCTTAATGGGTGTTTCAATGTGGATGCAGCAAAAACTAAATCCTACACCTCCCGATCCTGTTCAAGCAAAAATATTTATGTTCTTTCCGTTATTTTTGACTGTAATACTAGCTCCTTTCCCAGCAGGACTAGTTATTTACTGGACTATAAATAACATATTAACAATGGCACAACAGTACATAATAATCAAAAGAACGACTGTCAAAACTGTTTAATAGAAATGGAAATAGAAAAAATAGTACCAAAAGATGGTCCTTCCATCGAAGAGGTTAAAAAATATATAGATAAATATAAAAATGAATTAATAGTTATTAAATATGGAGGAAATGTTTTTATTGATAGAAATATTTTTAACAATTTTATTTCAGATATAAGTATTCTTAATAAGTTAGGATTATCAATAATAATAGTCCACGGAGGTGGCCCTAGAATTAAAAGAGAATTAGAAAAATCAAATATTAAATCAAAATTTATTAGAGGTTTAAGGGTTACGGATGAAAAAATTATAAATATAGTGGAAGAAGTCCTTATTGATTTTAACGAAGACATTGTTAATTCCTTAATTGAAAAAGGATCAAATGCAGTCTCTATAAACACAAAAAAAAATAATGTTATTGAAGTTATTCCAGAAGCAGAGGAACTTGGATTCGTTGGAAAGCCGAGTAAAATTAATATAAATATAATAAAAGATATAATAAAAGTAAGTTCCGTTCCAATAATATCGCCATTAGGTTTAGGTGAAAATAATCAAACATTTAATATCAACGGAGATACAGCTGCTGGTGCTATAGCTAAATCTTTGAAATGTAGAAGATTATTATTAATGACCAATGTTGAGGGTGTACTTGATAAAGAAAAAAAGCTCATTGAAGAAATTACGTCATCTGAAATTTTAGAGATGATAAATAATGAAATTATAACAGAGGGTATGATTCCTAAAATCAATACTTGCTTAGATGCAGTAATGAATGGAGTTACTGGTGTCGGAATTATTGATGGAAGAAAAAAACATTCTATTCTTTTTGAATTATTCTCAGATAAAGGTGCTGGTACATTAATAAGAAAATGAAAAATATAAAAAATATTTTATTTGATTGTGATGGTGTTCTTTATCAGGATTTAGAATCTGTATTTGGTCAAGTAAGTAAAAGAATGACACAATACATCTCTCAAAAATTAAAAATTAACTTATTTGAAGCTAAAAAATTACAAACCGAATACTTTCATAAATATAATACAAGTCTAAATGGATTAATGATACATCACGATATTCCTCCTAAAGAGTTTTTAAATTTTGTACATGACATTGACCTATCTTTTATGGAAAAGGATTTAGTTTTGAGAGGTGAAATAGAAAAGTTGGATTTAAAAAAGTTCGTTTTTACCAATGGTTCTAGTGAGCATGTTAGTAATATAACTACACATTTGGGGATTGATGATCTCTTTGAGAATGTATTTGATATAGTTGATGCGGAATATAACCCAAAACCTGCAGCGAAAGCATTCGATCTGATGGTACAAAAATTTGATATCGACCCAAAAGAAACAATTTATATTGAAGATATTGCAAAAAACTTATCAATTGGTAAAGAAAGAGGAGCTACGACAGTCTGGCTAATCAATAATGAATATTGGGGTAAAAAAGAATCTGATAAAGACTATATTGATTATAAAATAGAAAATCTCTCTTTATTTTTAAAAGAAATAAGGTTATTAAAAAACTCATAAATTATGAGTATAGAAAATGTAATAAATGAAGCTTGGGAAAAAAGGGATCAAATAAATCCTGCTTCAGATCAGTCTTTAAAAGATACCATAAATCAAGTTATTGACGATTTAGATAGTGGAAAGTCACGAGTTGCTGAAAAAATAAATGGTGAATGGATAACTCATCAACATTTGAAAAAAGCAATCATGTTAAGTTTTAGATTATATCCAATGGAGAATTTGAATGGTCCATATAGTAGTTGGTATGATAAAGCTCATTTACTAAAGGGGAAGACTGCAGGATGGACAAAAGAAGATCATGAGAAAGCGGGTTTTAGAATGGTGCCTAACTCACCAGTAAGAAAAGGAAGTTTTGTTGGCAAGAATGCAGTTTTAATGCCATGCTACGTTAATATTGGGGCATACATAGACGAAGGAACAATGATTGATACATTTGCAAGAGCAGGTAGCTGTAGCCAAATTGGAAAAAATTGTCATATCTCAGCAGGTTCAGGCGTAGGTGGAGTATTAGAACCTGCGCAAGCTCTGCCAACTATTATCGAGGATAATGTTTTTTTAGGCGCGATGTCTGAAGTTGTAGAAGGTGTAATTGTAGGAGAAGGATCCGTACTAAGTATGGGTATGTACATAGGACAATCTACAAAAATTGTTAATAGAAAAACTGGAGAAATTACTTATGGAAAGATTCCTCCTTATTCAGTTGTGGTTCCAGGTTCACTTCCTGATAAAAATAACCCAACTGCACCTTCACTATATTGTGCTGTAATAATTAAGCAGGTAGATGAAAAGACTAGATCTAAAACTTCTATTAACGATCTCTTGAGAGAATAGTTTTGATGAAAATTATAAATGAACTTCAATTAGCTAAAGAGCTAATTAGATTTCCAACAGTAACTCCTATAGATGCTGGAATAATGAAATTTTTGGAAAAGAAATTAAAAAAACTTGGATTTAAAACTAAAATTCTAGAGTTCAAAGAGAAAGGAAATGCTCCAGTTAAAAATCTATATGCAAGATTAGGGAACAAAAGTCCTAATTTTTGTTATGCTGGACATCTTGATGTTGTTCCTGCTGGAAATTTAAGAGATTGGACAGTAAATCCATTTAAACCATCAATTAAAAATGGGCATTTAATTGGAAGAGGTGCAAATGATATGAAAAGCTCAATAGCTGCATTTGTGTCTGCTGTAAGCGTTTTTATTGAAAAAAACAGAGGATTTAATGGATCGATAAGTCTTTTAATCACTGGAGATGAGGAAGGTGTTGCCATTAATGGAACCAAAAAAGTTGTAGACTATTTAAAAAAGAAACGAGAGAAAATAGATTTTTGCTTGGTTGGAGAGCCAACTAATCCTAATAAATTAGGTGAAATGATTAAAATTGGTCGAAGAGGAAGTATGAACGGTCGATTAACAGTTACAGGAGTTCAAGGGCATGTAGCATATCCTCATAGAGCAAATAACCCTTCGACTGCTCTAGTGAGAATACTTAAAGAACTAAAAGATTTACGATTTGACAAAGGCACGAAGGATTTTCAACCAACAAATCTTGAAATTACAAAAATTAATATAAATAATACCGCAGACAATGTAATTCCAGGTCTTGCATATGCTTCATTTAATATAAGATTTAATAATATGCATACTTCAAATTCCATTAAAAAAAAAATTAATAAAATTTTGAAAAAAATATGTAATAAAACTAAATCTAAATATAAAATTGATTATAGTGTTTCAGGTGAAGCTTTTCTTACAAAGCCTAATAGTACAACATTTATGATACAAAATGTTATTAAAAAAGTTACTAAAATTAAACCTAAACTTTCAACTACTGGAGGTACATCAGATGCAAGGTTCATTAGGAAAATAGCTCCTTGTTTAGAATTTGGCTTAGTAGGAAAAACTATGCATAAAGTTGATGAGGCTGTCTCGCTAACTGATTTAAAAAAGTTGAGTTTAATATATTCAAAAGTTTTAAATAATTATTTTAAGTGAAGACTGGTCTAGTCACTTCAGATACTTATAAAAACCACAATACTGGGAATGGCCATCCAGAAAAAATTGATAGGGTTACCGCAATAATCGATAACTTTAAAAAAGTAGATAACAAAAATCTTATATGGAAAAAACCAAATAAATTTGATGAATTTTTTTTAAATAAAACCCATTCAAAAGACTATATTAATCATGTTAAACAATCTTTTCCAAAAAAAGGTTTGGTATTTTTAGATGGTGATACAATTATCTCCCCTGGCAGTAAAGATGCTACTAAAGATGCAGTAGGTTCAATAATTACAGCAATAGATGGAGTACAAAATAAAGAATTTAAGAATGCTTTTTGTGCTGTAAGACCCCCAGGTCATCATGCAGAAAAAGAAAAAGCTATGGGATTTTGTATCTATAATAATGTAGCAGTTGGTGCTAATTATCTAATTGAAAAGTATAAATACAAAAAAATTGCAATAATTGATTTTGATGTTCACCATGGCAACGGAACTCAAGATATTTTTTATGATAATGAAAAAGTATTATATATTTCTACTCACCAATACCCTTATTACCCCGGCTCAGGTTCACATATAGAAAATGGAAAATTTAATAATGTATTAAATATTCCACTAGAAGCTGGAACAACATCTGAAGTATATTTAAATGCATATGAAAATGTTTTAAACAAAGTAAAACAGTTCAAACCTGAATTTTTGTTATTTTCGGCGGGTTTTGACGCACATATTGACGATCCGTTAGCACAAATGAGACTAGGTACAGAGGATTTTTATAAAATTACCAAAAGGACTTTGGAATATTCTAAATCTTTTTGTAATGGTAGGGTCGTTTCAATTCTTGAAGGCGGTTATGATCTTGAAGCCTTACAAAATAGTACTCAAAGGCATGTTGATGCGTTGATAGAATTTAATTGATAATATTTTTTTAAGTACTAAACACAAATATATGAAATTATATAAGATTAAAAAGTCTGATATTGATAAAAAAGGTAAAGGACTTTACGCCACAAGAGATATAAAAGAAGGTGAAAAGATAATAGATTACATTGGTAAATTAATTACCAAAAAACAAACTGAGAATTCTGACAAATACGATAACAGTAAACCAATATATTTATTTACAGTAAATAAAAGATATGATCTTGATGGGGATTTCCCATGGAATACAGCTGGCCTAATAAATCATGCATGTGAAAATAATTGTGATTACGATGGTAAGGGTCTTAAAATTTGGGTTAAAGCTATAAAAGATATTAAAAAAGGCGATGAATTAACTTGTGACTATGGATTTGGTTATGACAAAGATTACAAACAATTTCCTTGTAAATGTAAGTCAAAAAATTGTTGCGGTTATATCGTAAGAGCAGAATCAAGGTGGAGAATTAATAAAAAATTCTCAATGGGTAATAGGAAAAATTAGTATAAAACTTTTTTTAAAAATAATCCTTCCGCTGGTGCTGGCGGTGCACATAAATTTCTATTTTTGGATTTTATTACACTTGCAAATTTTTTTAATGTCCATTTTTTTTCACCAATATATTTTAAACAACCAACCATTGATCTAACTTGTTGTTTTAAAAATGATTGAGATCTAAAATTTAATTCAATTTTGTTTTTTGTCTTTTTAATTTTAACTGATTTAATTGATTTTATTGGGCTCTTTGCATTACATCCAGATGCTCTAAAAGTTGAAAAATCATGAGTTCCAATTAACTTTTTTGCTGCTTTTTTCATTATCTCTAATTCAAGATTTTTAATAACAAACCATCCTCGCTTATTTTGAAGGATCGGTTTACTTAATTGATTGAAAATAACATATTTATAAACTCTCTCTTTTGCAGAAAAACGTGCGTGAAATTTCATATTTTTTCTTTTGATTTTTAAAATGGCTATTTCGTATTTATTTAAAAAATAATTAATTGATTTTAAAAATTTATTTAAATTTTGGATTTTTTCAGTGGTATCAAAATGTGCAGATTGCTCAATTGCATGAACACCGGTATCTGTTCTTCCTGAGCCAATAAGTGTAATTTTTTCACTTAAAAGATATGAAATTTTTTTTTGAATTAATCCTTGTATAGTTTTACCTTTTGTTTGTACTTGCCAGCCAATGAAAGAAGTTCCCACATATTCTATTAGAATTTGATATCTGAACATGTTTAATTCAAATCAGTGCCTTTAGTAATTTGGCTACCGCGCAGAAATTCCTTAGTTTTTTGAACTGTTTTACCTTGTCTTTGTATCTCAATAATCTTTATTGAATTTTCACCACAACCAATTTCAAAATTATCTGATAAGACATATCCTGATTTTCCACTTAAAATTGATTTTTCTGCTTTTAGTATCTTGTATCTTTCCCCTTTGCATTCAAACCAGCCTCCTGGATTAGGATATAGACCATTAATTTTCCCTATTATTTTTAAATTACTCTCCTCCCAATTTATTTTTCCTTCTTCCTTTTTAATTTTTTTTGCATATGTAGATTTGCTATGATCTTGTTCTTTAAAATTTGCTTTGTTATCAAATATATCATCAATATTTTGTAGTATTTTTTCAGATGCTAAATTACTTAGTCTTTGAGACAGATCCTCACTATTTTCATTTTCTAAAATATTTATAGAATATTGATTACAGATGGGACCAGAGTCTAAACCTTCATTAATTTTCATTATAGAAATACCTGTTGATATTTCATTGTTCATAATTGCTCTTTGAATGGGAGCTGCACCTCGTAATTTTGGTAAAAGTGAATAATGAATATTTATCCATCCATATTTTGGAATTTCTAAAATATCTTTTTTAAGAATCTGCCCGTAAGCAACAACGATACCTAAACTAATATTTTGTTTGTAAAGAAAGTCTTTTTCTTCAGTATAATCTAATACAATTGGAGTTCTGACAGGAATATTTAATATTTCAGCCATTATATGAACGGGTGACTTATTTAATCTGTGTCCTCTATTTGATGCTACAGGTGGTTGAGTATAAACGACCGCAATATCAAAACCATTTTGATACAATGATTTGAGTATTTGCCCAGAAATGGTGGGAGTACCCATGAAAGCAATTTTTTTGCTCATTAAACAATAATTCTATCAGGATGATTTTTTCTTTTTGATAATTTTTTAACAATCATTGTTTTTTTCAATTTTGATAAGTAGTCTATAAATAAAATTCCTTCAAGATGATCCATTTCATGTTGTATGCAAGTTGCAAGGAGTCCATCTGCTTCTAAAACTTTACTTTCTCCATTATAATCTAAATATTCAACCTCACAATATTTAGGTCTATCAACTTCTGCAAAATAATCTGGAACAGATAAACATCCCTCTTCATATGTTATTTTTATTTTATCTTTGTTGTTAATTTTAGGATTTACAAAATACATTGGATTTTTCTTTCCATCTTTTGAAATATCCATCACTATAATCCTTTTAGGGATACCAATTTGAATTGCTGCTAAACCAATACCATTAGCTGCATACATTGTTTCCAACATATCATCCATTAGCTTTCTTTCTTCATTACCCACAGATGACACTGGTTTTGAGACTTGTCTTAAAATCTCGTTAGGTTCAGTTATAATAGTTTTTATTGTCATGATTAATTGAGGTATTTTAAACTTTTAATGGAAGAATTTCCAACAATAGTTCGTTTCTCAAGCTAATTAATTTTGTTCTATTCATAACTTCAATTATTAAATTTAGCGTTTCACTATTTAATTCATTCAATTCTTTTTCACCAATAATCTCAACTAATTTTAATAAAATCATACCCGATTCCTTATTCTCTATCATTTTGTCATATTCAGAATTTAATTCAGATTTATATTGAGAGAGTTCATCAATTTGATCTATTTGAATTCCATCTGATCTCAATGATTGCAGTAATATAACATCTTTAAAGTTGAAAGAGTAATTTTTATCTTTTTTCATCTTTGACAATAAATTATCAGTTAATTTTTGTGTTTTAGGTAAGCTTTGCTTATTCAAAAAATAATTTAATACCTTTGATTGATGAAAAACTTCATTATTAAACTTAATCTTATTTTTTCTATTTTCTTCAGTAATTAGATTAGTTTGATAGAAATCAGAAAACTTTGAAGGAATTTTTTTTTTATCCATTTTTTTCAATAACTTAGATAATTCATCATCAAATGATTTTTTAAAATTTGAGGTTTCAAAGGAGTTATTCAACTTTGATAACAGTAAAAGTTTATTTTCTAGATTATCTGTTAGTAAAAACCTCTGATACATTAGAGCTCTTCCTTCATAATCTGTTAAGTTTTTTAATGCATCTTCATAATTAATAAGGTCATCAATCTCATATTGGAATTTTTTGTACAAATTCAACAAATCGCTTTCATCAAAAATACCTTCACTAGTTGCTTTCTCTAAAAACTTAACCTGATCAATATCACTAAGGTTAAAATCATTTAAATTTTTAAGCAAATTCGAGTTAGATAAATATTTCCAAATAAATTCATCAGACTCTACGGATGGATAATATAAAAAATTCTTATCTGTTTTGTGAGATAGGTGAAAATAAAGAATATTTTCATCAGATAATATAAAGTTATTATCCTCATATCCCATCAATACTTCAAACTTTTTAACAAAAAAGTCATTCAAAGAATCTAGCTCAGAGTTAAGATCAAACAACAACTGAGCCTCATCTTTTTTATTCTGAGTTATTAAACAATAAATTTTGAAATATGTTAAATATTCATCAGTTATTAAACTTAACCTATTTATAGCAGAGCATGAATTTTCTACTTTATTTAATGACAAGTAATAATCAGCTACGTGTCTTATGAGTCTTTCTTTATCTTTGATTGATGAATTTTTTTGAATAAATTCTTCAACTAAATCAAAATCTTTTTTTTTAATAAGATGGTCAAGTGTAAAATTTTCGAATTCGTTTAATGAAAAATTTTGATTTGGGACATAAGAGTTTGTTAACAATGCTACATCCATTAATCTTTCTGAGAAACTTGATAAATTTTTAGCTTGTATTTTTTCCAGTAACTTTTTAATTTTTATTCCATCAGTTTTTGACCACATGTCTAAGTTTAGATCATTGTCATCAGGGTCAAACAAACCAGCCAATAAAATATTAGAATTGTCAAAATTTTGATCTACTACAATATTCTCATCAGAAAGTTTTACTTTAACGCCTTCAAGCTGGTCTGTATTAATAGATGTACCTATATTATTTTTTGACTCTATATTTTTAATCTCTTTTTTTTCTATTTCTGACCAAATCTCTTTAACTTCCTGAGCCTGGACTGATAGAACAAACAAAAAAAAAGAAGCAGAAATTAAAATCTTACTTAATTGTTTTGAAATTTTCATTTGGTAAAATTTTTTCTATTTGTTTGTCTGGAGCGGGTAAATTAATCTGGTTAATCACAATAATACCAAATACAATTATCAAAATTGCTATTATAATTTTTAAAATTGTCCCTAAGCTAAAAATTTTGTCTTTACTTGTATTTTTTGTAAATTGCATATAATTTAATAATTTCAAAATAAGACATATTTGTGTTTTTTCAATATAGAAACTCATGAAATCAAATAAAAATATTGTATTAATTGGAATGATGGGATCTGGCAAATCATCAATTGGCAAAATTTTGTCAAGAAAATTAAACTTAACATTTATTGATATTGATAAAAAAATTGAAGAAACTGAGGATGCTAAAATATCAGAAATTTTTACTAAATATGGAGAGAAATATTTTCGTAAAATTGAAGAAAAAATATCTTTAAAATTTCTTAGTTCAGAAAATTCTGTAATATCTTTAGGTGGAGGAGGTTTTATAAATGCCTCAATCAGAAAAATGTGTAAGAAAAATTGTTTATCTTTTTGGCTAGATTGGAAAAATGAAACAATAATAAAAAGGATATATAAGAGCAAGAAAAGACCATTGGCAATAAATCTTACTAAGGCTCAAATTAATAATTTAATAAAAGAAAGATCAAAATTTTATAGCATGTCGAATTACAGGATTAATTGTGATAAATTAGACAAAGTTGAAATTATAAATAAGATATTAGATATTTATGAATACAAATAAAATTTCAATTAAAACAAGCACTAAGAACTACCCAATTGTAATTGGAAGAGATTTAATAGGTAAAATTGATAAAATTTTAAAAGCTAATCATTTAAAATTTGATAAATGTTTAATAGTTACAGACAAAAATATTCCTCAAAAGTTTAAAAGAATTTTATACAAAAAGTTAAAAATAAATAAAATTTTTAAAATAGAATTAACAGCATCAGAAAAAAACAAAAATTACCGAACAATTGAAAAAATTCATACAGTTTTATTTGAAAATAGGTTTAATAGAGAAGACTGTGTTATTTCTTTTGGTGGAGGAATTATTGGAGATATAGTTGGTTTCGCATCTAGTACATTTAAAAGAGGCATGAAATTCATAAATATTCCCACAACTTTACTATCTCAAGTAGACTCATCCATAGGAGGCAAAACAGGTGTAAATAATAAATTTGGAAAAAATTTGATTGGAAGTTTTTATCAGCCTGATTTAGTTGTTTCTGACATGAATATTTTAGCATCTTTACCAGAAAGAGAAATTATTTGTGGATATGCTGAAATATTAAAAAGTAGTATTATAGATAATTTAAATAATTTTCTCTATTTAGATAAAAATTTAAATAAAATTTTAAAATTAAAATCACCTTTTATTGAAAGAGCAATAATTAAAAGCTGTAATTTAAAAAAAAGAGTTGTAGAAAAAGATGAGAACGAGAAGAACTATAGAAAGGTATTAAATTTAGGTCATACCTTTGCTCATTCTTATGAGTCTACTTTGGGCTTTTCTAAAAAATTAAATCATGGAGAAGCTGTAATTTTAGGCATTAAAAATGCAGTTGAATTCAGTTTAAAAAGAAAAATTTTAT
>CABYFN010000011.1 GCA_902518235.1 uncultured Pelagibacteraceae bacterium
AAAATTTTTAAATAAAACAATCAAATTTGAAAGTCTTAAAATTAATGAAAATAAAAATTACCAATCTTTAGAAGCAAACTTTAAAATTACAGATAAAAATAATTCGATTAATTTAAAACCAGAAGTTAGAGTTTATGATCAGCCACAGACTATAACCAGTGAAGCTGATATTGAATCAACATTATATTCAGATAATTTTTTAGTATTTAATATATTAAAAAATGATGGATTTTATAATGTCAGGTATCAAATAAAACCATTTATGATATGGATTTGGATATCAATAATATTAATTTCTTTTGGGGGCATATTAAGCATTGTAAAAAAAAATGGTTAAAAACATTAAGCTAATTTCAGTAGTTTCATTAGTTATTGTAAGTTTTTTTATTCTTCTTAAAGGCTTGAATAAAACAAATAATTATTCCCCTGATTTAAATTCAAGTAAAATTGATTTTAACTTTAAAGCAAGGTTTCTTTACTCTAATGAAGAGACCACGTTATATGAATTGATAAATGATAAAGATTTTTCAATAATTAATATTTGGGCCTCGTGGTGTCTACCTTGCAGAGATGAGCATTCTTTACTACTAAACCTCAAATCATTGGATAAATTAAATATAATTGGAATTAATTATAAAGATAATGAAATTAATGCAAAAAAATTTATTAAAGAATTAGGCAATCCTTATTCTAAAATTGTAGTTGATCCTTCTGGAGTGAATTCTATTGAGTTAGGTGCATATGGTGTACCCGAAACACTTCTTATTCATAACAAAACTAAAACTATTTTAAAAAAATATATAGGTCCATTAGATGATGAAAAACTTGCTGAACTTAAAATGATAATAAAAAATGAAAATTAAAATTTTAGTATTTACGGTATTTTACCTAATTAGTTTTTATAATATTTCATATGGAGCTAATCCTGAAAAGGTTGATCAAATTTCAAAAAATTTGAGATGTTTAATTTGTCAAGGACAATCAGTTTATGACTCTCAATCTGACTTTGCCTTAAGTATGAAAATTTTAATACAAAATAAAATCGATGAAGGTAAAAATGATAAACAAATTTATGATTTCCTAAAAAGTAAATATGGTGAGTGGATTGTTTATGATCCTGAAATTACGAAAAATACTTTTTTACTCTGGTTATTACCTTTGATTTTGTTTGTTTTTGGAGCTATTTTAATTATTAGAAAAGTATCTATAAAGTAGTTATAATTTTTCATATGAGAGCCATTACAAAAATTCTTCTAATTTATATTTTGTTAGTTTTTAATGTAGCAAAAGCTGACGGACATAAAACTAATGAAAATTGGAGTTTCTATACTGGAATGTTTGATTTTAGTGACGAAGGCAAAAAGTCAAATTTGTTTGGTATTCAGCATATTAATACAGGAAAAGATAAAAATAGTTTTCTTGGAGTACTTCAGCCTGTAACAGGTTTAATGATTACTGGAGATAACGCAGCATACATTTATACAGGATTTCAAATTTATAATGAAGGTCCTTTAAAATTTACCCCAAGCTTTACTCCTGGCTTATATTCTAAAGGTGATGGTAAGGATTTAGGACATGTAATTGAATTTAAAACAGAAATACAAATTTCCTATGAATTTTCGTCAAATAGTGAAATAGCAGTATCATATAACCACATATCAAATGCGAGCCTTGGAGATAAAAATCCTGGGGCAAATAGTTATATGTTTAATTATATAAAAAAATTTTAAAGTAAGATTATGAATTTAAAAGACTGTCACAATTTTGGTGATTTTAGAAAATTAGCTAAAAAAAAATTACCTTCTCCAATTTTTCACTACATTGATGGTGCAGCTGATGATGAGATAACGTACGCTAGAAATACTAGTGCTTTTGACGATGTTGATTTAGTTCCAAATGTTTTAAGAGGAGTTGAAAATGTTGATCTTTCAACGACAATATTTGGAAAAAAATTGGATTTACCATTTTACCTAGCACCAACAGCATTACAAAGACTTTTTCATTATGATGGAGAAAGAGCAGTTGGAAAGGCAGCTAAAAAATTTAATACAATGTTTGGTGTTTCAGCTTTGGCTACAGTCAGTGTAGAAGAAATTTCTGCTATGATTGATACTCCTAAGATGTTTCAATTTTATTTTCACAAAGATAGAGGCTTGAATGACTCTTGTTTAGAGAGAGCTAAAGCAGCAAAATTCGATGTAATGGCTTTAACGGTAGATACTATTACTGGAGGAAACCGAGAAAGAGATTTAAGAACTGGTTTTACTTCTCCACCTAAATTGACTTTATCAAGTTTATTTAGTTTTGCTACTAAGCCTATGTGGGGAATAAATTATATGACAAAAGGTAAATTTGAGTTACCTCATCTTCAAGATTTTGTGAAAGAAGGTACAAGCACTAACTCTTCTATCGGAAGTTATTTTTCTACTATGTTAGACCAATCTATGAACTGGAAAGATGCAGAAAAACTTTGTTCTCAATGGGGTGGCCATTTTGCTCTTAAAGGTATTATGAGTGTTGAAGATGCAAAAAAAGCTGTAGATATTGGTTGTACTGGAATAATGGTTTCAAATCATGGTGGAAGACAACTTGATGGGTCTAGATCTCCTTTTGATCAACTTGCAGAAATTGTTGATGCTGTTGGTGACAAGCTTGATGTTATATGTGAAGGTGGAATTCATAGAGGAACTCATATGCTAAAAGCATTATCCTTAGGTGCTAAAGCTTGTTCAGGTGGAAGACTTTATCTTTATGCTTTAGCTGCAGCAGGTCAAGCAGGAGTGGAAAGAGCACTAAATCAATATAAAACTGAACTGCAACGAGATATGAAACTAATGGGTTGCACAAAAATCAGCGACCTAAACAGAAGTAATTTAAGATTCAGAGGATAATGAGTTTAAGCAATTGCTATAACTTTGATGACTTTAGAAAGTTAGCAAAAAAAAAACTCCCTGCACCTATTTTTCATTATATAGATGGAGGAGCAGACGATGAAGTTACAATGAATAGGAACACAGATTCATTTAATGACTGTGATCTAATTCCAAATATTTTAAATAGTGTTGGCGAACCTGATTTAAAGACAGAGGTTTTTGGAACAAAGATGGATATGCCAATTTTTTTATCTCCTACCGCGATGCAAAGTTTATATCACCCAGATGGAGATAAAGCTTCTGCTCGTGCTGCTGAAAAATTTGGTACTATATACAGTATGTCTACAATGGCATCTTTTTCGATTGAAGAAATTGCAAATCTTTCAAGTGGTCCAAAAATATTCCAGTTATATATTCATAAGGACCAATCTATTACTAATGATTTAATTGATAGATGTAAAAGAGCAAACTTCAATGGAATGTGTATTACAGTCGATACTATTGTTGCTGGAAATAGAGAAAGAGATCATAGAACAGGTTTTACAACACCACCAAAATTTACTTTAGATAGTTTAATGAGTTTTGCCATGAGACCTCAGTGGGTGTTTAACTATTTTACGCATAAGAAATTTGAATTAGCAAATCTTAAAGATAAAGTTGAAAAGGGTACAAATATTGCCCAATCTGTTATGGGTTATATAAATGAGCAATATGATCCTGCCATGAATTGGAAAGATGCAGAATATTGTATAAAAAAATGGGATGGTCCAATTGCACTTAAAGGAGTTATGTCAGTTGATGATGCTAAAAGAGCAATAGATATAGGATGTACAGCTATAATGATATCAAACCATGGTGGAAGACAACTTGATGGCTCTAGATCTCCCTTTGATCAAGTAAAAGCTATCAGAGATGCTGTTGGAGATAAATTAGAGGTAATATTAGATGGTGGGGTTCGTAGAGGAACGCATGTTCTTAAAGCATTAGCAGCGGGTGCGACAGCTTGTAGTTTTGGTAAAGCTTTTTTGTTTAGTTTAGGGGCTGGTGGCCAACAAGGTGTTGAACGACTTTTACAAAATATGCATGATGAGATCAGACGTAACATGATATTGATGGGATGTAAGAGCATAAAAGATCTTGATGCTTCAAAAATTATTTATCGAAAGTAAATAAATTTTAATAATAAAAAAAATAGGTAAAAAAACTCAAATATAATAGACATGCACTTACTTTTCAGTTAGTTTCCATTCAAAAAAATTTACATTATGAAACTTGCAAAAAATTTAGAAAACTTAGGAACAGAGTCAGCGTTTAGTGTATTAGCTGAAGCTAAAGCATTAGAAGCAAAAGGTCACCCAATGATTCATTTGGGTTTAGGTCAGCCAGATTTTAAAACACCCAAGCATGTAGTTGAAGCAGCTAAAAAAGCTTTGGATGATGGTCACCACGGATATGTAATGTCAAACGGAATTCCAGAATGTAGAGAAGCTGTAACAAGATGGATTAAAAAACGTTATGACGCTACTATAGATGCTGAAAGAATTTTGATTATGCCAGGTGGAAAGCCTACAATGAGTTATGCAATTCAATGTTTTGGTGAACCAGGAGCCGAAATAATTCATCCTACGCCTGCTTTCCCCATTTATGAATCAATGATAAATTATACTGGTTCTACTCCAGTGCCATATGATCTTACTGAAGATAAAGATCTTAAATTTGATCCAGATAAAATATTATCTTTAATTACTGACAAAACTAGATTGTTAATTTTAATCAATCCAAATAACCCTACAGGTAGTTTTGTTGAAAAATCAGTAATTGATTATTTTGCAAAAGAATTGGAAAAATATCCGCACGTTACTATTTTAAGTGATGAAATTTACAGTAGACAAATTTTTGACTATAAAGAAATGCCATCATTTTTTCATTACGAAGCATTAAAAGACAGATTAATTGTTTTAGAAGGTTGGAGCAAAGCTTACTCAATGACTGGTTGGAGATTAGGTTGGAGTTATTGGCCCAAAGAAATGGTTGCGCATGTTAACAAATTATTGATTAATAGTGTGTCTTGCGTAAATGCAGCAGCTCAATTTGCTGGTATTGCAGCATTAGATGGACCAGATGATTCTATTAATGACATGTTAGATAAATTCACTTTAAGAAGAAATTTAATTCACAAAGGCTTAAATGATTTACCGGGGATAGAGTGTAGTCTACCGGGTGGAGCTTTTTATGCCTTTCCAAATGTTAAAGGAACTGGAATGTCTGGTGCAGAATTTTGCAAAAAAGCGATGCATGAAGCAGGCGTAGCTATTGTACCGGGAACAGCTTTTGGTCAAACTTGCCAAGACTACGTAAGGTTTAGTTTTGCCGCATCTAGAGATAATATACAGCAGGCTTTAGAAAATATTGGCAAGATGCTTTCTAAATAGACTGTATTTTTAAGCAAAATTTCTATAATATTTAATTATGAATGAGATTGTTCAGACAGAATTAAAAAAAATTTTCGATGGTAGATTTTCAACTTCAGAATCTACACGTTCAAACTATGCTAGAGGTGAAGATACATACGATCCAGTACTATCAAAAGCTGTGGTATTTCCAGAAACAAATGAGGAAGTTTCTCAATTATTAAAATTATGTAACGAACACAAAATACCAGTCGTTCCTTTTGGCACCGGAACTTCATTAGAAGGTCACGTTGTTGGAAATCAAAACGGAATAACAATTTCTTTAGAAAAAATGAATAAGGTTTTAAGTGTAAATGCGGAAGACTTTGATTGTAGAGTTCAAGCAAATGTTACAAGAAAACAATTAAATGAATACTTAAGAGAGGACGGAGTTTTCTTTCCGATAGATCCAGGTGCAGATGCTGCCCTTGGTGGAATGGCAGCAACGTCAGCTTCAGGAACAATGGCTGTTAAATATGGAACTATGAGAACTGTAATTTCAGGTCTGACTGTTGTTCTTCCAAATGGAGATATTATTAAAACAGGTGCTAGAACAAAAAAAACTTCAGCTGGATATAATCTAACAAATTTATTTATAGGTTCAGAGGGAACACTTGGAATAATCACTGAGGTACAATTAAGATTGTCACCCATACCTGAAAGCATAATGAGTGCGGTTTGTTATTTTCCAGATTTAGACTCTGCAGTAAAAGCTTCTCAAGAAGTTATTCAGTATGGTGTTCCAATTGCAAGAATTGAAATGCTTAATAAAGATCAAATGGAAATTAGTATTAAGTACTCTAAATTAGATAATATAAAAGCGTCACCTACTCTATTTTTTGAATTCCATGGAAGTGAAGCATCAAATAACGAAAATATAGGAATTGTAGAAGAAATTTCTAAAAGTAATGGTGGAAGTGATTTTCAATGGGCGTCTTCTCCTGAAGAGCAAAAAAAATTATGGAAAGCACGACATGACGTTTACTATTCTGTAAAAGCTTTGGGACATGATATGAAAGTTTATTCAACAGATGTTTGTGTACCAATTTCAAGATTAGTTGAGTGTATTTCTTGGGCAGAAAAAGAAGTGCAAAAGCTGGGTCTAACTGCTCCAATGGTAGGTCATGTTGGTGATGGAAATTTTCATTCTATAGTTCTTTATGATCCAGACGATGAGGATAAACAAAAAAGAATAAGACAATATAGTGATGATTTAATTAATAAAGCACTTGAGCTTGAAGGAACTATAACTGGAGAACATGGTATAGGACTTCAAAAAAAACATTACTTACTTAGAGAACATCCAGATAATGTACCCGTTATGAAATCTATTAAACGATCAATAGATGTAAATAATATAATGAATCCTGGTAAAATTTTCGATTTAAATTAATCTACCTTAATGAAAAAAATATTGGTCACCAGAAGATTGCTAAGATCTTGTGAAGATAAAGCAAAAGAAATCTTTGATGCAAATTTAAATCTTAACGATGAACTATATTCACAAAAAAAATTAATTGAAATGAGTGAAGGCTGTGATGGAATACTTTCAGCTTTAACTGATAAGCTAGATGCTGAAACAATTAATCAATTACCAGAATCAGTAAAAATACTTTCTAATTTTGCAGTTGGGTTTGGAAATATTGATTTAGAAGCCGCAAAAAAAAGAGGTATAGCAGTAACCAATACTCCAGACGTTTTAACTGATGCAACAGCAGAAATAGGAGTTCTATTAATTCTTGGTGCTTGCAGAAGAGCTTCTGAGGGAATTGAAAGAGCTAGAGAAGGTGGATGGGTTTGGTCAGCAGATTTGTTAATTGGGAAACAATTAACAGGTACAAGATTAGGAATTTTAGGAATGGGAAGAATTGGACAAAAAATTGCGAAAGTTGCCAAATCACTTGGAATGATAATTCATTATCATAACAGATCAAAACTTAGTGAGGAAAAAGAGCAAGGAGCAATTTACCATGATAATTTAAAAGATCTTTTATCTGTATCAGACGTACTATCTGTATGTTGTCCAGCATCAAAAGAAACAATTGATATGATTAATAAAGACACAATCGAATATTTACCAAAAGGTGCAGTAGTTACTAATGTTGCAAGAGGCGATATAATTGAAGACGAGGCAATGATTGATGCACTGGATAGAAGAAAAGTTTATGCAGTAGGTTTAGATGTCTATAAAAATGAACCAAACCTCAATAAAGGATATTACAAACATAAAAGCGCATTCATACTTCCTCATTTAGGCAGTGCTACAAAGGAAACTAGAACAGCCATGGCAAATTTAGCCATAGATAATCTTGATGAATATTTCAATACAGGAAGCTGTAAGAACAAAGTTAATTAGCAACTGTAAGTTGTATTATTTAATTCATGTGACAAAAAAAAAGCATGTCTCCTAGACTTATTTTTTGATTCAATCTACAATTTAAAAATAAATTTTAATCGAGAGGAGTAATATGAAAGCTCAGGTTTTACATAAATACGATCCAGAAATGAAGGAAGCTGTTTGGGTAACAGGGGAAGAATTACCTAATCCAAAAATAGAAAAAGCCAGTGATGTGATTGTTAAAATTGGTGCTGCTGGAGTTTGCAGAACAGACTTACACATAATTGAAGGTGTTTGGAAACACATAACAGACCAAAACAACGACTTATTACCCATGGTTATGGGACATGAAAATGCTGGTTGGGTAGAAGATGTAGGTAAAGATGTTGAGGGATTTAAAAAAGGTGATGCAGTTATTTTACATCCAAAAGTTTCAGGCACAGGTGGAACTTGTTTAGACTGCAGAAGAGGTAATGATATGCATGCAGAAAATCCGATTTTCGCTGGATTAAATGTAAAACATGGAGGATATTCAGAGTTGCTTCAAACTAGCGTGAGAAACTTAATAAAAATACCTAAGGTTTTAGGCCCTATAGATGTGGCTCCATTTTCTGATGCAGGTTTAACTGCTTACAGAGTAGTAAAAAAAGCAACAAGACATCTTTTACCTGGAGAAAATTGTGTAATCATTGGTGCAGGTGGTCTTGGGCATATTGCAATTCAATGTTTAAGAGCTATGTGTGCTGCAAATATTATTGTAGTTGAAAAAGCCAAAACTCCTTTAGATCATGCTATGGAACTTGGTGCAGATCATGGAGTTCTTATAGATGGAAATGAAATAGAAAAAGTAAGAGAACTTACAAAAGGAAAAGGTGCAGAGGCAGTTATTGATTTTGTTGGTGAGAAAGGATCTACATCAATGGGTCTAAGCATGACTAAAGCAACAGGCACTTTCTACATAGTGGGTTATGGAGAAGAAATAAGAATTTTGGCAATTGATATGATTGACCAAGAGAAAAGTATAGTTGGAAGCTTAGTAGGAACATGGGCTGAATTGTACGAATTAATGGAGCTAGCAGATAAAGGTTTAGTAAAACTTTCTATGAAAGAGTATAAACTTGACGAAGCTAACAAAGCATTACATGACCTTAATGATGGAAAAATCAAAGGTCGTGCAGTGTTGGTTCCGTAAATAACAAAAGAGAGGAAATGAAGATGAAGACAATAAAAACTTGCGTAACTGCTCTTATATCAGCATTGTTGGTATTTAGTAATGTTGCGTATGCAGATAAGTGGAGTGATCAATTCCCACATATCAAAGCTACTGGGGATATTCCTGGTGAGTGTTCATACGAGTCAATGTCTAAAAAAGATTACTCGGGTAAAACACTTAAAATTAATACGCACGCAGTACCAGTTATGGGAGAGCCAACAGCTCTTCACGCTGAACAGTTTGCAAAACTAACTGGAGCAAAAGTTGATGTAACTCATACACCAGCTGGAGATCTATATGCAAAAGCTATGGTTCCTTTCCAAGCAGGTCAAGCTCCTTACGATATAGTATTTGGATTTTCTAATTTCATCAATGATTGGAGAAGATACCTAGCACCAGTACCAAAGAAATATACTGATATGAAACAGATGAAGGACGTAACACCTTCTCACATTGGTATAGCTTCATGGGATGGTGTAATGTATCAATTCCCTGTAGATGGTGACAGACACTATCTTAAGTATAGAAAAGATGTAATCGATAATCCTGAATATAAAAAAAAATATAAAGCCGATACTGGAAAAGAGTTAAAGGTTCCAACCACATGGAAAGAGTATGGAGAGATGGCTGCATACTTTAATGATTGGGATTGGGATGGTGATGGTGAGAAAGAATATGGATCTGCTGAAGTTATGAAAAAAGATGACTTAATGTATGCAGCATTTTATTCTAGATCAGCTGCTTACTCTAAAAATCCAAAAACTCCAGGTGGTTTTTTCTTTGATTTAGAAACTATGACACCATTGATTAATAATCCTGGTTTTGTTGAAGCTCTGACTGATTGGGTTGCTGCAACTAAATACGTGCCGCCAGGAGGAATTAACTTTGGTCTAGGTGACGAAATTGGGTCATTTGGTGGCGGACAAACTTTGTTTAGCTTTTCATGGGATGATGCATTTGTTGCTGCTATGCAACCTGACAGTCCTATTAACAACAAAGTAGGTGCTGCTCAATTACCTGGATCTACTAAAGTTTGGAATAGAAAAACAAACTCTTGGGATGAAGGTTTTAACCAAGCTCCTTTCTTCGTATGGGGATGGGCAGTTGGTGTTGCTAAGAAAAGTAAAGAACAAGAAATGGCTTTTGATTACTTATGTTTCTTTGCTAACGAGGCAAACCATCAAGCAGATATCGGTATTGGTAGATTTGGAGTAAACCCGTTTAGAGATGCAGACTTTCAAGCAGATGTATGGACTCAAATCGGTTGGGACAAAGATATTGCTCAATCATATGTAGATACCCTTGCTGAAATGGAAAAAAGTAAAAATAGAGTATTTCCATTAAGAGTTCCTGGAACTTTTGAGTTTAATGCAGCTCTAGCAACTGCTGCAGCAAAAGCTTTAGCTGGACAATTATCACCACAGGCCGCTTTAGATGAAGCTGCTAAGCAGTGGAATGATATACTTAACAGAGTAGGAAAAGATAACGTAAGAAAAGCTTACGCTGTTGGTGTAGCAATGGAAGATAATAAGTTATAAAAAGAACTATGTGGCCGTCATAACGACGGCCACAACTAACAAAATCCAAAAATATTTTATGAATTTTAAGCACAAGTTTGTTTTTTTATTTCCTGGTTTATTTGTGCTTATAGGGATATTAATTTTTCCAATAATATTTACTATTAGATTGAGTTTATCTGGTTGGAATAGCTATACGCCAGAAATGAACTTTATAGGAATAACAAACTATATAAGATTGTTTACTGATGACCCTAGGTTTTGGGAGTCATTCTTTAGACTAAGTTTTTTATCAGTATCAACAGTTATACTTCAATACATAATTGGTTTTGCACTTGCTCTAATGGTATGGAAAGAAATTAAATTTAAAAGATTCTTTAGAGTTATTTTCTTGATACCTATGATGACAACCCCAGTTATAATGACTGTGATATGGAGAACTTTTTTTCATGAGTCGCTTGGACCAGTAAATGACTTATTGGGACACATCGGAATTGGTCCTATTTTATGGCTAAGTGACCCTGTAATTGCAAAGTTTACTGTTATAATTGTCGAAGTATGGCAATGGACTCCATTTATGTTTTTACTGTTATTAGCTGGTTTACTGTCACTTCCCAAAGAACCTTTTCTTGCAGCAGCTATAGATGGAGCAAGTCCTTTAAGAAAGTTTGTTTATGTTACATTTCCATTAATGGCCCCTATTTCAATTGGTGCAATTATCATAAGGTTAATTGAGGCCTCAAAAATAATGGATACAGTTTTTGTTCTTACATCAGGAGGACCTGGGACAGCAACTGAGACGTCTAGTTTTTATATATACATCAAAGGATTAAGAGAATTTCAAATGGGTTATGCTGCAACTCTATCTTTTACATATTTAGTTATAATGATCATAAGTCTTACGATCATAGCAAAAGTTTTAACAAAATTAATGATTAAGGAATAATGGAAAAGCTCTATACATTTTTAAAATATACTTTTATTACTTTGTGGACAGTATTTATTGTTGCTCCTTTTCTCTGGGCTGTTTCTACATCATTTAAAGATTTTCAATCAGTAAATAGTAAAGTTACTTATATCCCTTGGTTAGATTTTGAACCAACGCTTGAGGGATGGCGGGTATTAGTAAAATCACCTGCAAGAGGTGGGGTTGATATTGTCGAACCATACTTCAATAGTATTTTTGTAACGTGTACTGCAAGTTTAGTAAGTATTGTTTTGGGTACTTTGGCTGCTTACGCTTTATCAAGGTTTACTTTTAAAGCAGGCTTTGTAAGAAATAACGATATTACATTCTTTTTTATATCTCAAAGAATTATGCCACCGATTGTTTTATCAATACCTTTCTTTATATTTTTAAGCACTATTGGATTGCTAGACAGCTTACTTGGCTTAGTTGTAGTTTATATTGTATTATTAATGCCAATTGCGGTTTGGATAATGGTCGACTTTTTTAATAGAGTGCCAAAAGAATTAGACGAAACTGCATTGATTGATGGATGTAATCCTTATCAAGCATTTTATAAAGTTGTACTACCAAATTCTATACCAGGATTAATTGTAGCTGGAATGTTTTGTATAATATTTGGTTGGATTGATTTTTTCTTTGCTTTTATTTTAACTTTTACCGAAGTACAGTTGCTGCCAGTAAAAGTTGTAGCACTTAATTCATCGATTACCCCATGGTGGAGTTTGTCAGCCTCTGCATTAATTTCAGTTGCACCTTTAATTATTGTAGCGTTTGTAGTTGAAAGATATTTATCCAAAGGAAATTTATCTGGAGCGTTGAAATAATGAATTTAATTGGAGAAAAAATAACTTACAAACCAGATGACCAATTTCATTTGAATGATGTATCTTTTAATTTCAAAAAAGGAAACCTGTATACGATTTTAGGAAGAACTTTGTCTGGAAAAACCACATTTCTAAAAACAATTGCTGGTTTACTAAATCCTGATAGTGGAAATTTATCTTTTGAGGAAAAAAATTTTAGCAAAATTCCAGTCTGGGAAAGAAACGTGGCCATGGTTTATCAACAATTTATTAATTATCCTCATCTAAATGTTTACGAGAACATTATTTTCCCGCTTAAACAAAGGAAACTAAGCCAAGAAAAAATTAAGACCGATGTTGATGAAGCTCTTAAGACTGTAGGATTAATTGGTTTTGAAAATAGAAAAATTCAAGAATTATCAGGCGGTCAGCAGCAAAGAGTAGCTCTTGCTAGATCCTTAGCCAAGAAAGCTAAGATATTACTTCTGGACGAGCCATTAGTAAATCTTGATTACAAGCTTAGAGAACAATTAAGAGAAGAATTTAAAAGAATTTTCTCTGAAGGTATGTCACAAGAAACAATTTTAATTTATTCAACAACAGATCCACAAGAAGTGATGGAGTTAAATGGAGAAGTAATTGTTCTTGATGAGGGAAAGGTTTTACAAAAAGGACCTGCGAAAGAAATTTTTGAAAACCCATTAAATTTGAAAGTTGCTGAGATTTCAAATGACCCTCCAATGAACATTTTAAAAGGACTAAAAAATTCAGATAATTTAAATTTTGAAAATATTTCTATTAAGTCTCCTAAACATTTCAAAAACCTTGAAAATCAGAACTATAATTTTGGAATTAGAGCGTCAGAAATAAAATTAGATGACAATGGTGAGGAATTTGAAATTGAACTTGCAGAAATTAGTGGATCAGAAACTTTACTTCATTTAAAAAAAGGGAATTCAAAATTGATTGCATTAATTGAAGAAGTAATGAATTTTAAGATTCATCAAAAAGTAAAAATTATTTTAAATTCAAGTAAATTTTATGCATTTAATCAGAGTGGAGAGTTAGTATCTTCACCATATGGAATAAATAATGGCTAAAATAGATTTATCAAATATTTCTCATTCTTATAATCCTAATGATACAAATCCAACTTATGCATTAAATCCATTTTCAATGACTTGGGAAAATGGGAAAAGATATGCAATTTTGGGACCATCAGGCTGTGGTAAGACAACTATGCTAAATATTGTTTCAGGTTTAGTTAAACCATCTAAAGGGAATATTTTATTTGATGAAAAAGATGTAACAAATCTTATTACTGAAGAAAGAAATATAGCTCAAGTTTTTCAGTTCCCAGTTATTTATAGTACAATGAGTGTTTACGATAACTTAGCCTTCCCTTTAAAGTGTAGGGACTTTTCCAAAGAAAAAATTGATGAAAGAGTAAAATCTGTTTCTGATACTTTAAGACTTTCATCTTTTTTAAATTTACCAGCCAGAAAACTCACTGCAGATCAAAAACAACTCATTTCACTTGGAAGAGGATTGGTAAGAGAAGATGTTGCAGGTGTATTAATGGACGAACCATTAACTGTAATTGATCCAGATTTAAAATTTAGACTTAGAAGAAATCTAAAAGAAATTAATGAACAATACAAAACTACTTTAGTTTACGTAACCCATGATCAAAATGAAGCTATGACGTTTGCTGATAATATTATTGTTATGGACCAGGGAGAAATAGTCCAAGTTGGACTTCCAAAAGATCTTTTTGAAAGACCAAAAACAACATTTGTTGGTTACTTTATTGGATCTCCAGCCATGAATATTTTTGAAAGTGAGGTCTCTTCTGAATATTCTGTAAAAATTAATAATATTGAAATTAAAACAAACTCAAACCTCACGAAATTAAAAGACAAAAATGTAAAACTTGGGATCAGGTCAGAATTCATAAATGTTGTAGAAAAAGAGGGTGAAAATACAATTAAAGCCTCACTTACTAGAGTTGAAGATTTTGGAAATTTTAAATTATTGACGGCAAATATGGATAATTTTGTAATCAAATCTAAAGTGGATAGAGAATTGCCAATTTCAATTGGAGATATCAATCTTTATATACCCCCTGAAAAATGTTGTGTGTATGAGAACGAAAAGTTAATTTAATACAATCTTGGATTGTATTTTACAAAAAGTCTTAATTTTTAAAATGACTCCAAGTTACATTTGTGTTTAATTGTCATCAGTTAATTAACTATAGAGGAGAAATAAATGATTAAAGACAAAAAATCTTTGAAGGTAAAAAAATCACCTTCAAGACGTAAGTTCTTTAAAGCTGCTGCTGCAACTGGTGTTGCTGCTGTTGCTGCATCATCTTTAGCTGCTCCAGCTGTTGCTGCTGAAAGAATAGAAGCATCAATGGTTGCTACTTGGGGAAGAGATTTTCCAGGTCTAGGAACAGGAGCACAAAGATTTGCACAAAGAATAACAGATATGAGTGACGGTAGAATACAAGTTACTTACTATGCTGCTAACGAGAGAGTTAAAGCATTTGACTCATTTGATGAAGTAGCATCTGGTAACTCACAAATGTATCATGCCGCTGACTATTACTGGGTAAAGAAAAATCCTGCATGGGGTTACTTTACAGCAGTGCCTTTTGGTTTCACTTACACTGAAATGAATGCATGGATCAGATTTGCTGGTGGTCAGGAGTTATGGGACGAACTAGCAGATGGTTTTGGTCTTAAAAACTTCATGTGTGGTGATACAGGAGTTCAAATGGGTGGATGGTTTAACAAAAAAATCAGAAGTCCAAATGACTTTAAAGGTTTAAAAATGCGTATGCCTGGTTTAGGTGGGCAAGTAATTGGTAAACTTGGAGGATCTCCAGTTTCACTTCCTGGTGGACAGATTTACGAAAACTTAGTTTCTGGTGCAATTGATGCAACAGAGTGGGTTGGTCCATGGAATGATGAAGCTATGAAATTCCAAGAAGCTGCTAAATACTACTACTATCCTGGTATGCACGAGCCTGGATCGATGTTAGCATGCGGAACTAATAAGTCTTGGTTCACAAGCTTATCTAAAGCTGATCAATTATTAATCGAAGCTGCTGCAGCAATGGAAAATGACGTCATGATGTCAGAGTACAATGCTAAAAATGGTGCAGCACTTGCAAGATTGATTAATGATCATGGTGTTAAACTAGAGAAGTTTAGCGACAAGGTTTATGATGGTTTTGGAAAAGCAGCAGAGGAAGTCTTTGAAGAGACAAGAGCGAGCAGTCCTCTTGCAGAAAGAATCCACTCAAGTTTCTTAAAAGCTAGAAAAGAAATTGGTGCTTGGACAAACCTTTCAGACTCACCTTACATTCAGCAAAGAAACAGAGTGCTAGGAATGTAATTAAGTCTTTTATGTAATTAAAAGGGCCCTTAATTGGGCCCTTTTTTTTAGTTTTGATAAAAGCAAAATTTTAGTATTTAGAAAAGTTAATGGACGAAAAAAATAAAAGTATTCATCTTTATCTCAGAATTTTAAGTTATTCAGTGATAGCTTTTACCTTAGCTTTTTTGCTAAACAACTTACTTACAGTTTGGGCTGAATGGCCAGGGATAAAAAAAATTTTCTCTCATCATGAATTATTTGGTCATAAACAAAAGCTCTTGGAAGGATCAGACTTAAATTATGGTTATATGCAAATTGGATTATATCTGATTTGTATAGGACTTTTAATATCTTATGTTTTTAAGACATACTCTCAAACTTTAGAAAAAGACTCAGAAATATTATCAAAATTTTCTGCTTACATAGTGAGATCATCTTTCTGGGCGGTATTCTTAGTTGGTTTAGCTGATTTTATAATTTCTTTTATGGTTGTTGAAAGATTATGGGAAACAATTTTTAGTCCAGAGGTTAAAGCCTTTATGGTTAAGGCTCCTGAAAGAATAACATTCATACACTTTCCAATTATTGCTGTTTCATTTATTATTGGTTATTTTACAAAATCGGTTGGTTTTATTTGGCTTGCAGTTTTAGTTGTCTTAAGTGAATTTTTTATAGTTTTATCTAGATTTATATTTTCTTATGAACAAGCTTTTCAAGGAGACCTTGTAAGATTTTGGTATGCAGCATTATATTTATTTGCAAGTGCTTACGCACTAATTCATGAGGGCCATGTAAGAGTTGATGTTCTTTACTCCACTTTCAGTGAAAGAAAAAAAGCATGGACTAATGCAATTGGTTCTGCAGTACTTGGTATACCACTTTGTTTGATTGTTATATTTTTAGGTTTAAATGGTAAAGCAAGTATTATTAATGGACCAGTAGTTGCATTTGAGGTAACCCAGCAAGGTTCTAATGGATTATATTTACTGTATTTAATGGCAGTGTATCTAGCAGTATTCGCAATTACTATGTTGTTACAGTTTACAAGTTTTTTTATGAATAGTAGCTACAAACTTTTGATGAACGAAAATGAATCAATTATTTCAAACATAAGTAATACTAATGAAGTTCAGACAAAAAATATGGAAAGCCAATAATGGAATTATTTTTCTTAGCAATCTTAGTTTTGATTATGATTGTTGCTCTAGCATCAGGTTATCCCGTAGCATTTGCTCTTCCGGGTTCTGCTATCATATCCATTGGTTTAGCTGCATTTTTTGGGTATTTATTTGAAGGAGATGCAGATGCTTTTTTTGCAGTAGATGGACCTATAGAGTGGCTTGTTGCTGGTATAACTAACTTTAGAAGTAATTATTGGGATGTTGAAACCGACACTTTAATTGCAATTCCTTTATTCATTTTTATGGGAATTATGCTTCAAAAATCAAAAATTGCGGAAGACTTATTAATTACAATGGGTCAATTATTTGGCCCTATTCCAGGAGGTTTAGGTATCTCAGTTATATTTGTTGGAGCATTACTAGCAGCAACTACGGGTATTGTTGGAGCAACAGTTATTGCAATGGGGTTAATTTCTTTACCCACAATGTTAAATAATAATTATGACAGAAAACTTGCAAGTGGAATTGTATGTTCGTCTGGAACACTTGGGCAAATTATCCCTCCATCTATTGTACTGATTATTATTGCAGACCAATTAGCCAGTGCATCAGATGTTGCTAATAATATGAGACAGAATGATTACAAAGCTTTAACGGGTGAATTTAATATGCCAGGTGAGTTTAGAGTTGGATCATCAAGTGCTGGAGACATGTTCCTTGGTGCTCTTTTACCAGGATTAGTCTTGGTTGCTCTTTATATGATTTATGTGTTTTTTTATGCAAGATTTAAAAAAGGGGTTGCACCACCAGTGCCATTTAAGGGGGAATTTAATTTTAAATTTTGGATGAGAGTAATTGTTATAATTATTCCACCACTTGCATTAATATTTGCAGTTTTAGGTTCGATACTAATGGGTATTGCAACTGTTAATCAAGCTGGTTCAATTGGAGCCATAGGTGCAACACTAATGGCAGGTTACAGATTATTTGAGGGAAAGAAAAGTGCCTTTTATCCTCTTTTACTTATTATAGTTTCGTTGATACCAATCACTTTTTTTGCTTCAAATTATGAACTCAACATAAAAAATTTAGAAGAAAGGGATATTGGAGCAATATACATAACTGCTTTCTTTGTTATCCTTCTTGTAATCGGAATATCGTGGAGCTTTTGGAGAACTTATAAAACAGAGAATGTTTTAAAAGAGGTTGTTACTGAAACCTGTATAACTACTTCAATGGTATTTATTATTCTTTTAGGAGCTGCGATGCTTACTTCTGGATTCAGAGCGTTTGGTGGTGAAGAATTAGTAAGAGATTTCTTACAGGATTTACCTGGTGGATTTTGGACTCAGTTTGTAGTTGTTATGATTGTAATATTTTTACTGGGTTTCTTTTTAGATTTTATTGAAATTGCTGTTGTTGTTGTTCCAATAATTGCACCAATATTGTTGGCTGAAACAGGAGCTAATGTAACGGCAGTTTGGTTAGGAGTTATGATTGGAGTGAACTTGCAAACTTCTTTTTTAACCCCACCATTTGGATTTGCATTATTTTATTTAAAAGGTGTAGCGCCAAAAGTAGTGCAAACACTAGATATTTGGAAAGGTGTAGTACCATTTATAGCTTTGCAGCTTGTCGGTTTAGCAATAGTTGGCTCTTATCCATCACTTGTAAATTATCTGCCTAACAGGGTTTATCTAACTTCAAAGGTAGCGCCACCTCCAATGAATCCTAAACTACAGTATTGTCTACAAGAATATAAATTTGCAAATTATGCAAATAATGCGGATGCAATAAAGAATAGCATTGACGATTTTGACTCAATAATACTTGCAAATTTACCAGCTGATAAACTAAGTTATTTCCAACGACACGTAGATAATTCAAATTACACTTTCGAATTAGTTGACGAAGTCAAAAGTACAGAAGCTATTTATAATGACTATGCCGTTGATTATAGAGACTTGCATTTTAAGACTAGAAAAAAACAGAAGAAAATTTCTAAACTCAATAAAAAAATTGATAAATATAAAGCTGAAATTAGAAATTTAGATGATGATGAGGTTTCAGAAAAAAATAAAATTGAACAAAAAATTGAAAATGTAAAACTTGAAATTGAAGAAGTCGCTAATTCAATTTCAAAAGACTGGAAACCAAAGAATGATGAATTTAATAAGATTAATAAAGCTAAAAATTTAGCTGTTAAAAAATATCGTAAAACAGCAGATAATGCATACGATGATTTAATGCTTATTAAATTATTTATTTTAGATGGAGAAAAATTTGAAGAATTGAGTAATGATATTAAAATTCTTAAATCTAAAATTGATAATCGAGGTTATCTTGATGCTATAGATCATATTGATAATATGTTTGACAAAGTTGGAGAAATATCAGGTTCAGATGAATTTGCAGATAAATTAGATTACTTGATAACTATTATGGATGAAGATGAAAAAGATCCTGAACAAATAGCAAAAATAGCCGATGAGACTTATGCACATTTTGACAAAGAGGTAAGTTGGAGAAATGAATTTCAGAAAAAATATATGGATAGAATAAATAATCACTTACAGGTACTGAGCGACAATATTGGCTTAAGGTTACAGCAAAAACTCACTAAAGAACAAGCGATTTATGTTTCGAGATGTAATTCAGTGCACAGAGATATTTCTTTAAACTTTTAGTTAATTTGTAATTTGATCAATTATTTTTGATCTTTTATATAATCCCAGGGCCTCAGCTTTTTGTTTTAACTTGTTATATTCAGACTTTAAGTTTTCAGTATTTGCATTAATTTTATTTCCAATCTCAATTATTGATCCAATGATTGGATCAATTTCTAGAGGACGTTTTGCATGTAAATCTTGAGTAGTAGATGGTTTATGACCTTTTATTGAAATTGCTGCTTTAATTCTATGATCTATCGAAACATTAAATTTAACTCCAATTTTTTCTCCCACTGACTGACATTCCTCCATCAATTTTCTCACTGTTTTCAATAGTTCTGGGTCATCTCCAATCTCATCCAAAGATTTATCGTGTAGTGCGCTTACAATATTAAATGAACAATTACCCCAGAGTTTTATCCATATTTCATCTCTTAAATTACTTTTTTGTGGTGCTTTTAAACCTCCTGCAATTAATAAGTCTGCAATAATTTTAAGTCTTTCTGATTTTGATCCATCAGGTTCGCCTAACGTAAATCTTTCACCACCATTGTGTTTAATAACACCAGGTTCAGTAATTTCAGCTGCTGGATAAACCACACATCCAAGAGCTCTTGAAGGTTTTAAAGAATTCCAAATTTTACCATCAGGATCAACGCTGTCTATATGTTTCTCATCTAAGTTTGTTCCTGTGTTAGCTTTATGAAAATACCACCACGGTAAGCCATTTACAGCAGATATTATAGTTGTATTTTTTCCAATTAAGCTTTGAAGAGATTCTACTATATTAGTAATCGCGTGAGCTTTCACTGAAATAAAAATATAATCTTGAATCCCAAGCTCTTTAGGATCATCTGTTACTTTTAATTTAAAGTTTTCTGATTTATCATTTTTAATTAATGTTAAGCCGTTTTCTTCTATAGCTTTTTTGTGTGGACCTCTGGCTATAAGTGATAAATCAATATTATTTTTACTCAAACATGCAGCTAAATATCCACCAATTGATCCTGCACCAAATATACAAACTTTTTTCATTAATTGTTTAAACCAAATTTTTTTGCTAAAACATTTCTTTGTAATTTTCCTGTTGCTCCTTTTGGAATTTCTTCAACAAAAAAGATTTTTTTTGGTATTTTAAACTTAGCAAGTTTTTCTTGAGCATATTCTAAAACATCATTTTCTGAACATGTCTCACCACTCTTTATTATAATTGCACTAGCAATATTTTCTCCAAGCATTTTATCATCATACCCAAAACAAACTGCTTGATCTATAAATGGATGGTCCATTAAAACATTATCAACTTCTAAAGGAGATATTTTTTCTCCACCTTTATTAATTATTTCTTTTAATCTTCCTGAAATCTTTAAATAACCTTCTTTATCAAAATAACCTTGGTCGCCGGTTCTAAACCAACCATTTGTAAAACTTGTTTTGTTTGCTTCTTCATTATTATCGTATCCAAGAGTTACATTTTCACCTTTTATACACACTTCTCCTTCATCACCTTGTTTTAGCACTTCCCCATTTTCATTCATAATACATACCTCTGGGCCTGCTGGAAGGCCTACAAATCCTGCTTTTTGTTGCTTAGGTGGCAATGGATTGGAAGTCATTTGGTGAGTAGCTTCAGTCATACCGTATGCTTCAATTACTGGACAACTGAAAACATCATTTAAATCATTAAATACTGCTGGTGGTAAAGATGCAGATGATGATCTAATTAACCTTAGTTTTAGTCCCTTAGCAATTTCTAAACTTCTACGCGCTCTTAATAAAATAGTTTGATGCATTGTAGGTACTCCAGAGTACCAAGTTATTTTTTCAGAACTAGCTAAATCTAAAAACTTAATAGCATTAAAGCCATTTGATGCACAAACAGATGCCCCAGCTTTCATTGATGAAGCTAAAATAGCTATGAGACCATGTATATGAAAAAGTGGCATAATATTAAGACAATGATCATCTTCTGAAAGATTTAAACTCTTAGAAATATTTTCTGCAGAAGAAAAAATATTTTTATTTGTTAAAGGAACAATTTTTGGTCTTGATGTTGTACCAGAGGTGTGTAGTACTAATGCCTCGTCACTCTCATCAGGTAAAGAATATTCACTTTCTTTTTCATAAATATTAAATATTCCTGAAGGTCCATCATTTTCTGGATTAATTTCACAAAGTTCTATTTTTAATTTTTTTGCTACTTCTACAACTGGATTTTCAGAATTTTTCTCAACTAAAACAATTTTTGGATTTAAATCTTTTAAATAAAATTCATACTCCTCAGATTTATATGAGGGATTTAATGGTGCAGCAGACATATAGCTTGAAATAGCTAAGAAACTTGAAGCCATATATGGCCCATTTGGTAAAACTATTGCTGCTCTATCTTTGTTTGATAATCCATTTCCAGCCAACTGTTTAGAAATTTTATCTATAAATAATTTTAAATCTTTGTAACTTAGTTCGGTACTGATTTCAGAGGTTAGAGCAGTATTTTCATCATTCACATTTTCAAAAATGTTTCTAACAATTCTTTTTGACATTATTTAATACCCTTTTGCGTAACCATCTTTTCTAGGATCAGATCCTCCTAAAAGGTCACCTTCTGTTCGATTTATTTTTATAGCTTGACCGCCACCATGAGTGCCATCAATATACTCAACATTATGACCGATTTCTTTTAATTCGTTAAAAATTTGATTATCAACTGATTTTTCAAGCTTATAAATATTGTTAAAATGAAAGGCTCTTGGAAAACTTAAAGCTTCTTGAGGCCCCATGCCATAATCAATCATATTATTTAAAACATGCACCTGTCCCACTGGCTGATACTGCCCTCCCATAACTCCATAGCTTAAAATTGCATCGTTATCTTTATCAATGACCATACCTGGAATAATAGTATGTAATGGCCTTTTTAAGCCTTCTATACAGTTTGGGTGTCCATGCTCTACTCTGAAATTTGTACCTCTGTTATGTAAAAGTATTCCACTTTTGTTTGTAGTGATACCTGATCCAAATACATAACAAACAGAATTAATTATGGATACACTATTTAAGTCTTTATCTACAACTGTTAGATAAATTGTTTCTGGGTGAGCTGGAATATTTAAGTCACCAACATCACAGCAAGAATTGAGTTTAATTTTATTTAAAATATCTTCAATATTCTTATCACTTAAAATTTCATCTAAATCAAAATCTACAAAATTTGGATCGCCCAAACTTGTTTCTTTAACCTTATAAGCTTGTTTTGTAACCTCGGCTTCAAGATGAAATCTTTCTGTACTATTGAATTTATAGTT
This sequence comes from uncultured Pelagibacteraceae bacterium, assembly GCA_902518235.1. Lineage (GTDB taxonomy): Bacteria > Pseudomonadota > Alphaproteobacteria > Pelagibacterales > Pelagibacteraceae > Pelagibacter. Next base: position 22,647 of record CABYFN010000011.1, read on the forward strand.
TTGAATATTTAGTTTCTCTAATAATTTCATCATTATCAAAACAGTTACTCCAGGTCCATTTGGAGGACATTGATGAATAAATTCATCTCTATAACTAGATTTTATTGTTTCTGATCTTATTGTGTTCTGTTTAGAAAAATCCTCAAAAGTATGTACACCTCCTAATTCATTTAAACTTTCAATTATATCTTTTGCAGTTTCACCCTCATAAAATTCTTTACTTCCTTTTTTACTAATTGACTCTAATGTTTTTCCTAATGGAATATTTTTCATTAATTCATTTTCTTGATAAGTACGACCTTCTTTTAAAAAGATTTTTTTAGAATTTTCATTACCATTAATTTTATTTAAACTATTATGCCACGCATTTGACACTACTTTAGAAATCTTGTGACCATTTTTTGCAATCTCAATTGCACCTAAAAATAATTGTTCAAAATCTAATTTACCAAATTCTTTATGAATAGTTTCCCAAGCATGAACCGCGCCTGGAATTGTAACTGAATGAGGACTTGTTAATCCAATTTTATCTATATTTTTTTCTTTAAAGAAATCATAACTTAATTTCTCTGGTGCTAAACCAGATCCATTAAAAGACACTGCATCTTTATTATTCATTTTAACTATTGCAAAGCAGTCTCCTCCAATACTAGTCGCGTTAGGTTCAACCACAGATAAAACAATTGAAGCCGCAATCGAAGCATCTACTGCATTTCCTCCCATTTTAAGTATTTTTAAGGCCTCTTCAGTTGCTAATGGATGAGATGTTGCAGCCATAGCATTTGCTGAACGTGCATCTTTATCTTTAGTTGATTGATTATTCATAGTAATGATTAATTAGAGAGATATAAATGATAAACAAAGCAAATAAAAGTATTATAATTTTTTGTGTATTTGCGTTTGGTTTTTTTATTTCTAATTTATTAAGATCAATTACTGCAACTCTTACTCCAGTACTCACAAGTGAATTCGATTTAACAGCAGGTAACCTTGGACTGCTAGCAGGTGGATATTTTTTGGGTTTTTCTTTGATGCAAATACCAGCTGGCTTACTTCTTGATAAGCATGGGCCCAAAAAAGTAGTAGCATATCTCTTATTAATAGCACTAGTTAGTACCATTTCTTTCGCATTTGCAAAAAGTTTTACAGGTTTATTAATTTCTAGATTTTTTATAGGTGTTGGTGTTGCAGCATGCTTAATGGGGCCTTTGACTGGATACCGTGTTTGGTTTGAGGATAAATATCAACAAAGAGCTAATTCATGGATGCTGATGGTAGCAAGTTTTGGTTTTGTTATTTCAACACTACCAGTGCAAATTTTACTTCCAGTAATTGGATGGCGATTTATTTTTTTATTAATTTCTATTCTAATTTTGTTAAGTATAATTTTAATATTAGTTTTTTCTCCATCTTGGAATACTAATATTCAAAATCAAAGCATACAAAAAAAAGGTAATCTTTCGGATGTTTGGAAGAATAAATTTTTTATAAGTTTAGTCCCTTTAGCTTTTTTAAATTATGGTGGCGTCCAAGCAATTCAGACTTTGTGGGCTGGCCCATGGATGTTAAATGTTACGGGATACTCTCCGCTTGAAAGTGCAACAGGTTTATTTTGGATTAACATTACAATGTTATTTGCGTTTATGTTTTGGGGATATATTTTACCGAAATTAGCATCTTTGGGTATCGATAGTATAAAGATAGTAAAAATTGGTCTTCCTATAAGTTACATAATTTTATTTTGTATAATAATTATGGGACAAAAAGCTGGAGCTACAATGTTTACATTTTATATTTTATCGTCGATAGTTTTATCTTTGACTCAGCCTGCCCTAGCTTTAAGTTTCCCACAGAATCTTGCTGGAAAATCATTAACCTCTTTGAACGTATTTATACATTCAGGTACATTTTTTGTTCAATGGAGTATAGGCTTATTAATTGATCTTTCTAGTAAAATGGGTGCAGACACTATTACAAGCTATAAAATTTCTTTCTCAATATTTTTATTTTTGTGCATTTTAAGTTATCTTTTTTTTATATTTTTTAATAAAAATGAGAATTAATTTTAAAATGACATTATCAAAATTACTTTTTTTTATTCCTTTAATTTATATTATTATTTGCTTGTTTATTTACTTTTACCAAAGAAACCTTCTTTACCATCCAGGTGAAAATAACTATTTAGATGAGGGTTCATTAACTCATAAAATTCAAAAAATATCAGTAAATTCAAAAAACGATCTAGTTGGATGGTATTTTTTTAAAAATAAAAATTTTAAAACAATCTTATTTTTTCATGGGAATGCGGGTAAACTTGATAATAGAATTTATAAACTAAATGAATTTGAAAAAATGGATGTAAATTATCTAATTTTTGCTTACAGGGGTTTTAGTGGAAATAAAGGAAAACCATCTGAACCTGGTTTATATGAGGATGCTCTTGCCGCTAAAAAATGGCTTAATTCAAAAGAAATAGAAGATAAAAATATTATTTTATACGGAGAGTCTCTTGGAACTGCTATAGCCATTAATCTTGCAAAAGATAATTCATTTTCTGGAGTTATCCTCGAGTCCCCCTTTACTTCAATGGAAACCTTAGCTAAAAAATATTACCCATATCTTCCTGTAAGTATTTTATTAAAAGACAAATTCAACTCAATTGACAAATTAAATATGAATAATTCACCGTTATTAGTCATGCATGGAGAAAAAGATAGGATTGTACCTTTCTCTATGGGAAAGGAAATATATTCAGAATATAAAAGTCAAAAATATAATTATTTTATAGAGAATGATGATCACATGATGGATTTTAATGAAAATTTAGTAAGATCACTTAAATTGTTTATTAGCAATTTAAATTAAGACACAATTTAAACAAACTATAATCAATTTTTTTATTCAAAATTCAATTTATGACGAAAAAAATTGTTTTATTTTTGCTTATAATTTATCCACAACTTACCGTTGGTGACATTAATCATACAAATAATAATAAATATTTTCATATAGGTAAAATGAAATCTTATGATAATGAATTTACTTTATATTTTAAGACAAGAAGTAAAGCGATTATTGCAAAGGGAGAAAATTCAAATTATTTGAATGATTACCCCCAAGATTTATATTTATTCGATCATTTATCGAATACAGATTATCCTTTAATAACATATGAATGGTTTCCAAAAAAAATAAAAAAATTATTTAAAAATTATTCTTATCCATTATTTCCAGAAGATTTTGCATATTATCTTTTAAATGATAATAATACTCTAATTTTAGTCAGTGGAAAAAAGAGTTTCAATCAAAATTTACAGTATAATATAAAAAATAATGAATTAAATAATTTTGAAAATTCAGGTAAATTAAATTTTATAATTTCATCTTATGCAAAAATATGTGGCTATAAATCTCATGATAATAATTTTGAATGTAAACTTCAAAAACCTTTGGTTTCTAAAAATTTAATCAATTAAATTGAGTAAAAGCATCTGCAAATTGCTCTGCATTAAATATTTGTAAATCATCTATTTTTTCACCAAGACCTAATCCAATAATTGGTACTTTATATTTTTTTGAGATAGCAATTAATACTCCACCTTTAGCTGTTCCATCAAGTTTGGTCATAATTAGACCTGTGATTTTAATAATTTTATCAAATTCTTCTAATTGATTTATTATATTTTGCCCAGATGTTGCATCTAAAACTAAGATTACATCCTGTGGCGCGCTTTCATCTGTCTTTTTAATGACATTTGCAATTTTTTTAAATTCATCCATCAAATTTTTCTTATTTTGTAATCTGCCAGCTGTATCAATAAGTACTTGACTAATATTGTTGTTTTTTGCGTGTTCTATCGCCTTATACGCAACTGAAGCTGGGTCAGATCCTGGATTTGATTTAATAATTGTTGCGCCAACTTTATCAGACCAAGATTCTAGCTGATCAATAGCTGCTGCCCTAAAGGTATCGCAAGCAGAAAATATTACTTCTGAGCCGTTATCTTTAAATATTTTACCAATTTTTCCTATAGTCGTAGTTTTACCTACTCCGTTTACACCAGATACTAATGTTACATTTAAATTTTCTTTTTTTTCAAAAAAATCTTTTCTTTCCAAAGGTATCATCAATTCCAGAATATACTCCTTAAGAATTAAATTTATTTCCTCAACTGCATTTTTTTTTGGATCTATTTTTTTTTGAGAGATAATACTTTTTATTTCAGACGAGGCATCAATACCAACATCAGAACTAATCAAAAATTCTTCAATCTTATTTAATGTTTCATCATCAATTTCTTTTTTTACAATTATTTCT
>CABYFN010000012.1 GCA_902518235.1 uncultured Pelagibacteraceae bacterium
AATGATAAAAATTTACTAGAGAAATTGATTATTTTATCTTTATACATATAAACGTCTCTTTTAGTATTGATCTTATTTTTCTTTAAATTTTTAATACTATTTTTAATTACATCTTGCACCATTAAATTTATCGAGTCTCTTATAATTTGATAAACTATTATATCTTTATTTGAACGATTAATTTTTGTTCTATAGGACTTGTAGATTTGTTTAAAAAAATTAATTTCACATAATTGATTTAGAGAAAACAATTTAGCCCTAATACCATCTTGTATATCATGATTGTTGTAAGCTATGTCATCAGATATAGCAGCAATCTGGGCCTCAAGAGAAGAATTTTTTTTAAAATTAATTTTTTGTTTAAATTTTTTAGCTCCAATTATTCTATTTATTTTGTCAATATTATGTATTGGTCCGTTATGTTTTAAAAGGCCATCCAGTGTTTCAATTGTTAAATTTAAACCTTTAAATTTTAAATATTTATTTTCTATGAACATAACTATTCTTAAGGTTTGAAGATTATGATCAAAACCACCATGGTTGGTCATTGATTCATTCAAAGCTTCTTCACCCGCATGACCAAATGGAGTATGCCCCATATCATGGGCTAGACTTAGTGTTTCAACTAAATCATCATTTAAATTTAAATATCTTGAAATTGATCTAGCAATTTGAGCAACCTCTAATGAATGAGTTATTCTCGTTCTATAATGGTCGCCTTCTGTATTAACAAAAACTTGGGTTTTGTGCTTTAATCTTCTAAATGACGCAGAATGAATTATTCTATCCCGATCTCTCTGAAATGGCGTTCTAAAGGTGCTATTTGGCTCTGATGTTAAACGACCTTTTGATGTAAAAAAACCTAATTTTGAGTAATTATTCATTCTTTAAAAATGGCAAATATTAATTATATTAGTAATAACAGCGATAAATAATGATTAAAGAAATTAAATTTACAGATAATGCGTTAAAACAAATCAATAACCTTCTATCATCTAAGGATGAAGGTTCTTTTTTTAGAATCGCTATCAAAGGTGGTGGATGCTCAGGGTTTCAGTATGATTTCTCATTTGATAAAACACCTCAAGACGACGATTTAAGACAAGATAATATTTTAATAGATAAAACTTCAGCTGATCTCTTGAAAGGATCAGAGGTTGATTTCGTAAAAGAATTAATTGGAGACCAATTTAAAATTAGTAACCCACAAAGCAAATCATCTTGCGGTTGTGGTGTTTCATTTTCTCTTTAATGATCATTAGCTCATGGAATGTAAATTCTATTAGGGCAAGAATATTAAACGTTCAAGAATACTTAAAAAAGTTCAATCCTGATATCGTGTTAACTCAAGAAATAAAAACTCAAGAGGAAACTTATCCGTTTGATGATATTAAAAAATTAAAATATGAAAGTTATGTATTTGGACAAAAAAGTTACAACGGTGTTGCAATACTTTCCAAAAAAAAATTAGATAAAATCGAAAAAGATATTTTTAAAGATAAAAATAAACAATCGAGAATAATTACAGCAGATGCAAAGTATAAATCTAAAACTATTAAAATTATAAATATCTATACGCCAAATGGTAACCCAGTAGATACTGAAAAATATGATTATAAATTATATTGGCTAAATAGTTTAATTAAAAAACTTAAAACACTCTTAAAAAGTTACGATAATATAATTATTGCAGGTGACTTTAACATAATACCTTCTGCTGAAGATGTTCATGACCCTAAAGGATATGAAAATGATGCTCTTTTTAGAATTGAGATTAGGAAAAAATTAAGAGAAATGTTTAATTTAGGATTTCATGATGCGTTTAGATATATTTATCCTGATAAAGAAGAATATACTTTTTGGGATTACACAAGTGGTGCTTGGCAAAAAAATAATGGAATGCGGATTGATCACTTTTTAGTGACTAACAGTTTACTGAATAATATTAAGGATGTTAAAGTTAATAAATATCCAAGAGGTAGAGAAAAACCATCTGATCATACACCAATTGAATTAGAATTAGCTTAAAGATTTAATTTTATTAACTAGATCTTCATTAATATGTCTAGGCCCTTTATCTAATCTATTCTTATGTCTTCTCTCACCAGGAAGTCTGACATCACCCATTGCTTTCATTTTTTCAAAAAATTTTGATGAATGTTCGTCCCAATTATTTTGTGATAATTTATCTGGAGATATGGCTAAAATGAACTCTCCTCCACTTGGAGGACCTCCATCATTATTATCCTTCTCAGCGGTCTCATAACTGAAATTATCTCCTACTAAGGCACCTGCAAGCAATTCGACCATCATCGCAATCCCAGAGCCTTTATAGCCGCCGAAAGGCAATAAAACACCCCCATCTGCAATCTCAGCAGGATCAGTTGTATCTTTTCCCTCTTTTGTTAATCCTGTTCCTAATGGAACTTTATGACCTTCTCTTTTAGCAACTTGAACTTCACCCATAGCCATTGATGCTGTTGCCATATCATAAACGACTGGAGGTTTATTTTTTCTTGGCCAAGCAAATGAAATCGGATTTGTTCCAAATAAAGGTTTAATTGATCCAGCAGGTGCTACAGCTGGTTTGTATGATGTGCATGCAAACGCAACCAAACCTTGTTCTGCAATTGCCTCTGTCTCAGGCCACATTGCAGCCATGTGATGAGAATTTGTTATTGCTAAAACTGCTATACCATTTTCTTTTGCCGCTTTAATTAACTCCGGAATTCCTTTTTCTAATACCATTGGTGCTAAACAATTTTTTCCATCTACTTTAATAACGCTTGGAGTTATCTTTGAAACTACTGGTCTGCTTTTGCCATTTATTTTTCCACTTTTTAAGCCTGAAATATATGCTGGTAATCTAAATAATCCGTGAGATAGTGAACCATCTCTCTCAGCTTTCTTTATTAAATCTGATAAAATGTTTGATGTTTCTTCATCACATCCATTAGCTAATAAAGTTTTTTTAGCTAAATTATAAATATCATCTAAACTTAAAGAGACTGTTGCCATAAATGATATTAGATATCATTTACAGCAATAGATCAATTTTTATTTAGCAGCCTTTAAAGGATTTTGACATATTCTTAATCAGATCAAAATATAAAGTTTTTCCTGGATTTAAAGTAGCTCCCAATGGATCTACAATGCCTGTTTTAATATTCATATCCTTTGCAACAGCTTTAATAATATCAGGATTAAATTGAGGCTCAGAAAATACACAAGCTACTTTGTCATGCTCAATGACTTCTCTAATTTCTGACAATTGTTCTGCGCCAGGTAATACGTCTGTGTTGACTGTAAAGGCACCAAGAATATTAACATTAAATCTTTTTTCAAAATATTGGTAAGCATCATGAAATACAATAGAAGCAGTACTTTCGTTTAATTCTGCAGTTACATCTTTTGTAAGTTTATCAATTTCTTTATAAGCTTTACTTAGATTAGCTCTGTAAGCAGTTTCATTTGATGGATCATTTTCAATTAAGTGTTTAGACATTTCAAATAAAATTACTTTTGCGTTAATTGGATCTAACCAAATGTGTGGATCAAACTCACCGTGGTTATGACCTTCGTGTCCATCGTGGTCATCGTGGTCATCATGTCCGTCCTTTTTCTTTGCATGACTATCGTGATCGTGGTCGTCATGGTCATCTTTTTTCTTATGGCCGTGATCATCATGATCATCTTCTTTATGACCATCTTCTTTTTTTGCATGACTATCGTGATCGTGGTCGTCATGGTCATCTTTTTTCTTATGGCCATGATCATCGTGATCCTCGTGATCATCAAAAATGTTTCTCTCTCTAAATTTTAATTTATTTAACCCTTTAACATCTAATAACTCAATTTTTTCAGCTTTTTTAGCAATTGAACTTAATGGTTTTTCTAAAAAATTTTCTAAGTCCTCACCTACCCAAAAAACAATATCGGCATTTTGTAACATTTTTGCATGTGAAGGTTTTAATGCAAAACCATGTGGTGATGCATAACCATCAACTATTAAATCAGGTTTTGCTATTCCATCCATTAAATAACTTGCTAATGAATGTATAGGCTTGATAGATGCAACAACTTTAATATCAGCATTTGCTGATGTAAAAAAAGTTAAAAATGATAGAATTGTAAAGATTATTGAAGATTTTTTTAGATTTTTCATAATATTGTATTTTTGTTAATTGTTATAATATAACATCATGTAATAATATAACACTTTAAAGTCAAGCATATAAATGAGCATAGAAAAAAATATATTAGTAAAATTAAAAGACGTTGGATTTGAACAGAATGGTAAATGGCTTGTCAAAGGTGTTTCTCTACAGGTTGAAAAAGGTAAAATTGTAACTTTAATTGGACCTAATGGATCTGGAAAAAGTACAACTGCTAAAATTGCTTTAGGAATATATAAAAATATAGAAGGACAAGTTGAAAAATTTACAAATAATATTGGATATGTTCCACAAAAAATATCTATAGATTGGACGCTTCCATTAAGAGTGAAAGATTTTATGCTTTTAACTGATAACCTCAAAGATGATATATTAAATGAAGCCTTAACTTTGACTGGGGTAAAACATCTTAGAGATAATAATTTAGGCAATTTATCAGGTGGAGAATTTCAAAGGGTTTTACTTGCAAGAGCAATATCAAAGAAACCAGAATTGTTAGTTCTAGATGAGCCTGTTCAAGGAGTAGATTTTACTGGGGAAATTGCACTGTATGAATTAATTAAAAAAATCTCCGAAAAACTTAATTGTGGAATATTATTAATATCTCATGATTTACATACTGTCATGACCGCAACAGATCATGTTGTTTGTTTAAATGGACACGTTTGTTGTTCAGGTTCACCAAAAGATGTTGCACGCAATAACGAATATAAAGCTTTATTTGGCGAGCAAGCTTCTCAAACACTGTCTGTTTATGAGCACAAACATGACCATGAACATTCTAATGATGGAGAAATAAAAAAAAATTAATATGTTTGATGACTTTTTCATAAGAGCATTGGTTGCTGGTATTGGTATAGCTTTTGTTACAGGTCCGCTTGGATGTTTTGTTGTTTGGAGAAGATTATCTTATTTCGGAGACACACTAGCCCACTCTGCTTTACTTGGAGTAACAATTGCATATACCCTTGAATTTAATATTGCAGTTTCAATATTTATTACCTCATCAATAATTGCACTTATTTTAGTTAAACTTGAAAAAAAAACCAATTTACCAGGTGATGCCTTATTAGGACTTTTAGCTCATTCATCTCTTGCAGTTGGATTAGTTGCTATTGGATTTTTAACATTTATTAGATTTGATATAATGGGATTGTTGTTTGGTGATATTTTGGCTGTAACTACCGATGATTTACTTACAATTTGGATTGGAGGTGCTTTAATTTTATTAGTTTTAAAATTAATTTGGAAACCATTATTTGCATCAACTGTTAATTATGAATTAGCTGAAGCAGAAGGTTTAAACCCAGATAGAGCTAAAGCTATATTCACGATTTTAATGGCAGCAATAATTGCAATATCTATTAAAATGGTTGGCTTATTGTTGATAACTGGAATGTTAATCATACCAACTGCTATGGCTAGAAACTTATCTGATAACCCTCAAAAGATGGTTGTATTTTCAATAATTGGCGGGTTACTGTCAGTATTTATTGGACTATTCTCTTCATTAGAATTTAATACTCCGTCAGGTCCTTCTATAGTAGCCGCTGCACTAGTATTATTTATTTTTTCATTATTTAAAATTAAACAAACGATTCAATTGAAAAATTAATGAAGTATTATAAAAAATAATAATATGCAAAAACAAGAAACATTATCTAAAAACCAAAAAATTATATTAGATTTAATAGAAAAATCTGACCAACCATTAAAAGCATATTCAATTTTATTTGATGTTAAAAAAAAGGGTATAAATGCACCTTTGCAAGTTTATAGAGCTCTGGATAAATTAGTGGAGATTGGAAAGATACACAAAATAGAAAGCAGAAACGCTTTCATCGCTTGTAAAAATTCAAAATGTCAAATTGCTAAAGCTACTGTTTTTTCGATTTGTGAAAGTTGTGAAGATGTTACCGAAATTCATGATCATAAATTATCAGAACACTTAAAGGATTTTAAAGATAACAAAGGTATGAAATATAATAAATACAATTTAGAATTTTTTGGCCTTTGCAAGAAATGCGTTTAAAAAATGAAAATTGAATATTATTTTAGTGTTATATCTACATTTGCCTATCTAGGTTCAGATAGATTTACAAAAATAGTAAGTAAATATAATTTAGAGGTTATAGAAAAACCACTTGATTTGGTTGGTGAAATTTTTCCAAATACAGGGGGATTGCCAGTTCCTAAAAGACATCCTGCTAGACAAAAATATAGACTTGTAGAGCTGGAGAGAATTTCAAATAAACTAGGTTTGCCAATTAATAAACAACCAAAGTTTTTTCCACCTAAAGACCCACACTTACCTGCAAAATTTGTAATAGCTTCAAATAAAATGGGAAATAAACTTTACTTTGGAAATGAATGTTTAAAATATTTATGGTCTATGGATAAAGATATTTCTGATCACAATACACTTCAGGAAATTTGTGAAAAATTAAATTTAAACTTTGAAGAGATGATGAAGTTAGCTTTAACTGATGATGTAAACTTGGAGTATCAAAAGAATTCAAAAGACGCAGTTGATAACGGTGTATTTGGCTCTCCTTCTTACGTATTAAATAATGAGATTTTTTGGGGTCAAGATAGACTAGATTATCTTGAAGATGCATTAAATAAATAAGTAAATATTACTTAATTTCATAAATCCTTAACAAAACTGATATAAACAAAAATCAAGGAGTGATTATGTTTATAAAAAAATATCTAAAATGGATAAGTACATTTTTAGTGTTAACTGGAATTTTACTTACTAATCTTAATATCTACCCTATTAATATTTATTTTCATGGACTGGGTGTTGTGGGGTGGACTGTAGCTGGATTTATTTCAAAAGATAAGGCAATCTTAACAAATTTTGGATTACAAATACCTCTTTTTATAATTGGAATTTATAAAGTGATATTCTAATGAAAAGAGTTTTATTTGTCTGCACAGGTAATTCAGCTAGAAGCATTATAGCTGAGAGCATAATTAATAATTTATATTATGATAAATTTATTGGTTATAGTGCAGGTAGTAATCCTTCAGGACAAATTAACCCAATTATAGAAAAATTTTTAAAACAGAAGAAATTTGATTTATCAAATTACAGTTCAAAAAATTTTGATACTTTTATTAACTCAGATATTAAATTAGATTATGTAATTACAGTGTGTAACAATGCTAACAATGAAGTGTGTCCTATTTGGCCTGATAAAAATCAAATTATTCATTGGGATATTGAAGATCCAGTAAAAAAATTTAATGTAGATAATGATGCAACAAATCAAAAAAAAGTATTTAATGATACATATCAAACAATATTTAAGAAAATAGAAAATTGGATTAACAATGAAATATAGTAAGTTTTTTCTAGGAGAATTTATTGGTAGTTGTTTCCTTGTAATGATTATTGTTGGCTCAGGAATAATGGCTGAAAATCTTACGGATGATACGGGTATTATGCTTTTAGCCAATACGATAGCAACTGGCGCAGGACTTTTTGTGCTAATAACTGTTTTTAGTGATGTTTCAGGAGCACATTTTAATCCATTTGTAAGTCTAGCAATGTTTCTTACAAAAAAATTAAAAGGAAATTTATTACCTACATATATATCTGCACAAATTTTAGGTTGCTTGTTAGGTGTAGCACTTGCCAATTTCTTTTTTGAACATCAAATTTTTGAATTATCAACAAAATCAAGGGACGGAATAAATATATTTACATCTGAAATTGTAGCAACATTTGGATTAATTCTCATAATTTTTGGATCTTTAAAGAAAGGAAGTGTGGTAGTTGCCTCATGTGTAGCTTTTTATATCACTGCTGGTTATTGGTTTACTTCATCCACATCATTTGCGAATCCAGCTGTTGCAATTGCTAGAACTTTTACAGATTCATTTACTGGCATTAATTACTTAAATACACCAACTTATATATTTGCTGAACTACTGGGGGCTATTGTTGCTATTTATATAATCAAGCGACTAATCAAATAAATACAACTCTACTAAGAATTTCAAAAAGCATTAAAGTAGACATTAATCTTAAATAGTTTATAGGTGAACGAATCCTCGTAAAGATTCTCAATAAAAATAAAATTAAAGATAGTAAATCTTTCCTTCACAGATTACATAGATCCTAAGTCATGAATCGATGGAACCGAAAATAATAATGTAAAGGAGAAAAAAAATGGAAATGACTTTAATTTATACCATCATAGGCTTTGCCCTTGCTGGTTATAGCGTAATCGCTAACGACTCAATTCAAACACTAGGAACATTTATTGCTTCAAAAAAGAAGTGGTTTAAATGGTATACTCTTGCAGGATCTGCATCAGCTGTAATGATTTTTGCGTTAGCATGGGGATGGTATGCGTATGATGGTGATATTTCTTATGGAAGATTAACTAGAATACCTTATCAAGAAATTCAATGGTTTCATGCAGTAGCTCCTGCAATACTTTTATTATTAACAAGAATTGGAATACCAGTATCTACTACTTTCTTAGTTCTTTCAGCATTTGCTTCAACAGTTGTGCTTGAAAAAATGCTATTGAAAAGTGTGGTTGGTTATGGATTAGCAGCAATGGTTGCTTACATAGCCTGGATAGCTGTATCTAAATTTATCAATGAAAAATTTGATGAAGTAGATGAAAAATGGGTTGGGTTTTGGAGAAATTCTGTTTGGATAACATCTGGTTGGTTATGGTGGGTTTGGTTATCTCACGATGTAGCAAATATTGCCGTATATCTTCCAAGACAATTAGATATAACATTGCTCTTAATTGTAATGGGGTATTTTACTGCCTTATTGTTTTATATTTTCTACATTCAAGGTGGTCCTATTCAGAAAGTGGTTCTTGAAAAAACAGGAACAAGATATGCAAGATCAGCTACCATTATTAATATAATTTATGCGGCTGTTTTATTTTATTTTAAAGAGTTAAATGATCTACCAATGTCAACAACTTGGGTATTTGTAGGATTATTATGTGGAAGAGAATTAGCCATAGCAACAATGAACAAAGAATATAAATTTGGTTATGTTTTTCCACTAATTGGAAAAGATTTTCTTAAAATGATCTTTGGATTAAGTGTATCTGTTGGAATTGTATTATCTATTCATTACATTATTATTCCAAATAATTGGTTTTAAATTTTTTACATGGTCTTGCTAATTAGTTAGTAAGACCATATTCACTTAAAAAAATAATATCATACTTATTTGAAGTTTATTTTAATACATTCTGTATTATGACTTTGATACTCTTTTAATGTTTTAAGATTATTAAAATAATTTTATTCCAATTACTCCAAGAACTATTAAAAAAATAGATATAATTTTTTTTGAAGTTACTTGTTCTTTTAAAAAAAAATATCCAATTAAAATAGAAAATAAAATACTCGTTTCTCTTAATGCACCAACAATTGGTATTGGTGCTTTAGTAAACGCCCATACTACTGTTATATAAGTGAAGTAATCAAGTGAACCGCCGAATATAAATATCTTTTTTCCATATTTTGCTAATCTTTGAATGATATTTTTCTCATCTTTTAAACGCATTACAAATGTGTGCAGTAATGCATTTATAACAAACACCCAGCTAATAAATGAAATAGCTGACAAACTTACCCTTGCGCCATAACCATCTATCACAGAATACAATCCGATCCATAAACCAGTTAATAGTGAATATTGGATTATTTTTGAGTTTTTTTTGGATTTATCAAATAAGCTTAAAAAAATTATTCCTAAACAAATAATTAAAATTGAAAGAATAATAAAATTATCAAGCACTAATCCTAAAAATAAAATTGAAATTATAGTTGTAACTAAAGGTCCTGTTCCACGTGCAATCGGATAAACCTTTGTTAAATCTCCTAGTTCATATGCACTTAAAAGATACCATTGATACGCCTGGTGAATAATAATGCTTACAATTAAATAAGGAATACTCTCATATGTAGGCAATGGTAAGATTATTATTGCAGTTAAAGCTAATGGTAGACGACCTAAAATTACTCCGGATAAAGCTATAACTTTATCAGAATGTTTCTTAACCATTCCATTCCATGTGGCATGTGTAATAGCCGCGATAAGAACTAATATGAAAACAGTATTATCCATCAAGAGTTAATTATTTAACTCTCCCGTAAATATCTTGATATCTAACTATATCTGTTTCTTTAAGTATAGAACCTACTTGAGCTTCCATAATTTTTACAGGTTTTTTTCCAGGATTTTGTATTCTATGAATTGCTCCTAATGGAATAAATATATGCTCATCAGGTTTTTTATTAATAATATTTTTATTTAAAGTTATTCTTGGATTGCCTTTTGTAACTAACCAATGTTCTGCTCTGTGATGATGTTTTTGAAGACTTAATATACCTTTAGGTTTTACTGATAATTCTTTAATTAAAAACTCTTTTCCTTCAAATAAATTTAAATAACTCCCCCATGGTCTATAAAAAACATTCTTTTTCTTAAAGTGTTTTCTTTTATTTTTATCATAAATTTTTAAAATCTCTTTCCAACTACCAAGATCAGACCAAGGAATGTCTAATTTAATGGCATTAATTTTATTTGTTTTTTCAAGTATTGCATAATCAAAAGATTTCTCGATTGATTTTTCAAAAGACTTTTTATTTAAGTAGTAAGTATTATTTTTATATTTACCTTTTTTAATTGCCTCAACACAACTTTTGTAAGTTTTATTTTGATATTTTTTAAAGTTATTGATTATTGAGTCTTTTCTTAAATAAAACATGCCAGAATTCCAGTAACCTTTTTTCTTAATTACTTCTTTTGCTTTTGATAATTTTGGTTTTTCAATAAATTTTGTAACTTTATTTATAGAATTAATTTTTTTAGTTAAAAAATATCCATATTCACTTGATGGGCTTGTAGGTTTTATTCCAAAAATAAATAAATTTTGATTATCTAAATTTGATTTATTTTTTAATAGGGCTTTATTTAAAATATTAGACTTTTCAATTAAATGATCTGCTGCAAAAAACATTAATGGTTGCTCAAATGGAATATCTTTTATTAATGCAGACGCTAATATTGCTGGTGCGGTATTTTTTTTTGCTGGTTCTAAAACTATTTTAAACTTTTTAATTTTACTTTTTTTTAAAGCTAGTTTAACTTGTTTTAAGTATTTTAAATTTGTGCTTATAATTGGAAAATCAAAAATTGGTTTATTTACTCTTTCTAAAGTTTTTTGTATTAAACTCCATCCACCAAAATCAATAAATTGTTTTGCTTGATGATTTTTTTTATCTAACCAAAGCCTTGTTCCTGCGCCACCACAAAGTATTACAGGTCTAATTTTCATTAAATATCAGCGTACGTTCTAACCTCGTTTTTACCACCCGGATGAGTTGGTGCACCTTTATAAGCTGGTCCAACCGTTTGTGCATATTTCCACAAAGTACCATTACCAAAATTCATTTTTCTTGGTTTCCATTTTTTACGTCTTGCGCTTAATTCCTTCTTGGTAAGCCTTACGTTAATTGTACCTTTTTTAGCGTCTATATCGATGATATCTCCATTCCTTAAAAGGGCTATAGGACCGCCTACTGAGGCCTCAGGGCCCACATGACCGATACAAAAGCCTCTGGTAGCCCCAGAAAACCTACCATCTGTTATAAGGGCTACTTTCTCCCCATTTCCTTGACCGTAGATTGCTGCAGTTGTTTGAAGCATTTCTCTCATTCCAGGACCTCCTATAGGTCCTTCATATCTAATTATAATGATGTCTCCATCTTTGTACTTTCTACTTATCACAGCTTTATAAGCAGCTTCTTCAGTATCAAAACATCTTGCTCTTCCTGTAAATTGTAATTTTTTTAAACCAGCAATTTTTACAATTCCACCTTCTGGAGCTAAATTACCTTTTAATCCAACAACCCCTCCTGTTGGTGAAATTGGATTTTTATAAGATCTCATTACTTTTTGATTTTCTCTAAATTTTACATTTTTTAAATTTTCTCTCATGGTTTTACCTGTCACTGTCATACAGTCTCCGTGAATGTAACCACCATCCATAAGAGTTTTTAATAACATTGGAACACCTCCTGCTTCCCACATATCTTTAGCAACATATTTTCCACCTGGTTTTAAATCAGCGAGATAAGGAGTTTTCTTAAATATTTTTGCAACATCCATTAAATCAAATTTAATTCCTATTTCATTTGCTATAGCTGGTAAGTGTAAACCTGCATTTGTTGATCCACCTGTTGCTGCAACAATTGTTGCTGCGTTTTCCAAAGATTTTCTTGTTACAATATCTCTTGGTCTAATATTTTTTGCTAATAAATTCATGACAGCTTTTCCACTATCAATAGCATATTTATTTCTTTCAATATAAGGTGCTGGAGTTCCTGCAGAAAAAGGTAAAGCTAAACCAATAGCTTCAGAAACACATGCCATTGTATTAGCTGTAAATTGACCACCGCATGCACCTGCACTTGGACAAGCTTTAAGTTCTAATTTTCTTAAAGCATGAGCTGTCATTTTTTTTGAAGTATATTTTCCAACACCTTCAAATACATCAACTACAGTTACATCTTTACCTTCAAATCTACCTGGTAAAATAGAACCACCATAAATAAAAACACTTGGAACATTTAGTCTAACCATTGCCATCATTAAACCTGGTAATGATTTATCACATCCCGCTAATCCAACTAATGCATCATAACAATGACCTCTAACAGTTAGTTCTGTTGAATCTGCAATTACATCTCTTGAAATCAAAGATGATTTCATTCCCTCATGACCCATTGCAATACCATCTGTTACAGTAATTGTACAAAATTCTCTTGGCGTTCCTCCAGTTGCTTGAACACCTTTTTTAACTGATTGTGCTTGTTTCATTAAATTAATGTTACACGGTGCAGCCTCATTCCATGTTGAAACAACCCCTACAAATGGTTTAGCAACGTCCTTTTCTGTTAAATCCATTGCGTAATAAAATGATCTTTGTGGAGCTTTATCAGCACCTAGTGTTGTGTGTCTGCTGGGTAATTTTTTCTTATTAAATTTTTTCATTATAAACCTTTAAGGGTTAGTTCTATTTTTTTAACATCTTTTTCAAGATTAGCAAAGTTGCTTTTCTCTTGATCTACTATATTTTGTGGCGCACGATCCACAAAGGATTTATTTGATAATCTAACATCAATTTTTTTCATTTCTTCATTAATTTTTGTAATTTTCTTCTCTAGGGTTGTTTTAATCATATTAAGATCAACATCCTGGTCAAAATATAATTTGAATAACTCTCCGTTAATAACAATACTTGCAGATGATTTTTTTAAATCATTTTCATGAAAGTTTTTAATTCTTCCATTTTTTTTTAATATATTTTCATTAGCTGATAAAAAGTTTTTATATTCTTTATTTGTGTTTTCAGTTGAAATTTCAATTAATGATCCAGGGCTTATATTCAATTCATTTTTAAATGATCTAATGGATGTAATAAAATTAATGATATTATTAATTTCATCATAAGATTTTTTTTCATGATAATCACCTTCTAACCAATTAGCATGCATTAAAAACTCATCGCCATTTTTATCTAACTTGTTATTCAACCAAATTTCCTCTGTAACAAATGGGATAAATGGATGAAGAATTATTAAAATTTCTCTAAAAATATATGAGGATGTTTGTCTTAATTCTTTAATCTCCTCCTCATTGTTAGAATTAAATACAGTTTTAGATAGCTCTAAATACCAGTCACAAAATGAATGCCATACAAACTGATAAATATTCTTTGCTGCTTCATCAAATCTATAGTTTTTTAAACTATTTTCTGTCTCGTTTTTAGTTTTAACAAGTTCAGATAATATCCACTTATTTATTGTTAATTTAAGATTTTCAGGTTTTCTTATGTCACTAAAATCGCACTCATTTTGTCTTAAAAAATTATTAGCATTCCAAACTTTATTTAAGAAATTTCTATAACCTTTAACTCTATCTTCTGACAATTTTACATCACGACCTGGCGATGCCATTGACAAAAGAGTAAATCTTAAAGCATCAGCACTATATTTTTCAATAAGTTCCAAAGGATCAATTACATTGCCCTTTGATTTAGACATTTTTTGACCCTTTTCATCTCTAACTAAAGCATGAACATATATATTTTTAAAAGGTTCTTCTTTTAAAAACTCCGTTCCCATCATAATCATTCTAGCAACCCAGAAAAATATGATATCAAAACCAGTAACTAGAACACTTGTTGGATAAAATTTTTCAACTTCTGCTGTTTTTTCAGGCCAACCTAAAGTCGCAAATGGCCATAGACCTGAAGAAAACCAAGTATCTAAAACGTCTTCATCTCTTTTTAATTCCACATCTTTTGAATAGAATTCTTTTGCTTGTATTTTGCACTCCTCCTCATTTTCAGCTACAAAAATTTTTCCATCTGGTCCATACCATGCTGGTATTTGGTGTCCCCACCATAATTGACGAGAAATACACCAAGGTTCAATGTTATTCATCCATTGAAAATATGTTTTTGACCAATTTTCAGGAAAAAATTTTGTCTTACCATTATGAACTACCTCTTTTGCTTTAATGGCTAGAGTTTTTGCATCAACAAACCACTGTTCTGTTAAGTATGGTTCAATAATGGAGTTAGATCTATCGCCATAAGGAACTTTATTTACTAACTTTTCTATTTTTTCTAAAAATTTGCCTTCTTCAAGATGTTCTAAGATTAATTTTCTTGCAGCAAATCTATCTAAACCTTTATATGGGTCAGGTGCATTGTCATTTATTTTTCCATCAGGAGTAAATATATTAATTACTTCTAACTTGTTTCTTATGCCAACATCATAATCATTAAAATCATGGGCTGGAGTAATTTTTACTGCACCTGTTCCTTGTTCAGGATCAGCATAGTCATCTGTTATTACTTTTATTTTTCTATTAGCTAAAGGTATTGTAACTAACTTTCCAACGATATCTTTAAATCTATCATCCTTAGAGTTTACTGCTATTGCGCTATCTCCCAACATGGTTTCAGGCCTTGTTGTTGCTATTGTTATAAATTTATCTGATCCATCTATAGGGTAATTTATATAATAAAGTTTAGAATTAACTTCTCTTTGATCAACTTCTAAATCAGATATTGCTGTTTTTAAAACAACATCCCAATTAACTAGTTTTTTTGATTTATAGATTAACTTCTTATTATAAAGATCAACAAATACTTTAATTACCGACTTAGATAAATTTTCATCCATTGTAAAAGCATTACGAGACCAATCACAAGAGCACCCAAGTTTTTTAAGTTGGTTTATTATTATATCTCCATACTGATTTTTCCATTCCCATACTTTGTCAATAAATTTTTCTCTGCCTAAATCATTTTTTTTAACACCATTCTTTGCAAGTTTTTTTTCAACTAATGCTTGGGTTGCAATACCTGCATGATCCGTGCCTGGCTGCCATAAAGTTTCATAATTATTCATTCTATGAAATCTTGTTAAAACATCTTGAATTGAGTTATTTAATGCATGCCCCATATGAAGGCTACCAGTTACATTTGGTGGAGGTATTACAATTGAAAACTTTTTTGCATTTTCTTTGGGTTTAAATAATTCATTTTTTTCCCAGTAATCGTAGATTTTATTCTCAACATTATTATGCTCATATTTATCAAAACTCATTGATTTGTTTTATAAATTAATCAAATTAATAAACAATAATGAAAATCATTGCTAAATTTATAGACTAATCATCAAAATGGATTATACAAATGTCGATTACCAAATATTTTATATTTGATGGCAACGTGGCGGAATGGTTACGCAGAGGATTGCAAATCCTTGTATCCCGGTTCGATTCCGGGCGTTGCCTCCAAAATAAGTATTGAGATAAATTTTAAAAAAAGTAAGTTGTGAGAAAATATTCCTCGGTAGCTCAGTTGGTAGAGCAGTTGACTGTTAATCAATTGGTCGCAGGTTCGAGTCCTGCCCGAGGAGCCAAATCAATTAAACAGCTTTTGTAATATTTATTTGTGCTATTTGTAAATTTTTTCCAAATTTAATTTTTTGATCTTGAGTTAACTCTGAATAAACTTTAACTAAAAAGTTATAGTTTACATTCATGTGTCCCTCTTTTGATTTGTCAAGATTTATTAAATATTCTGAAAAATCTTCAAAAAAATAATTTATTGGAACTTTTAAATAATTAGAAAGTTGTAACAATCTAATTGAACTTACACCGTTAGTCCCTTTTTCGTACTTTTGAATTTGTTGAAATGTTACGTTTATTGCTTTTGCTACTTTAGTTTGAGTTAAACCAAGCGCTAATCTTCTTAACTTGAGTTTATTCCCAAGATGTTTGTTAAAGTTTTCTTCCATTTAAGACCCCTCGTTAAATAAAAATAATAACTGAGTTAATCTAAATAGAAAACTTTATGCAAGCAAAATAATTTTAAAAAAAATTAGTTTTTTTGATAAGTCTCAAAGCTGTCAAGTAACTTTTTTTGAAGTCTTTAGAATTATTTTAAAGAATTTGGCTTAAAAAAAGCTTAGTTCTATCGCTCTTAGGATTAGCGAAGAATTCTTTGGTATCAGCCTTCTCAATTATCATACCTTCATCCATAAAAATCACTTCATCAGCAACTTCTTTGGCAAATCCCATCTCATGAGTAACAACAATCATAGTCATTCCGCCTTTTGCAAGACTTACCATTGCATCAAGTACTTCTTTAATCATTTCTGGATCTAATGCAGACGTTGGTTCATCAAATAACATAATTTTTGGCTGCATACACAGTGCTCTAGCAATTGCACAACGTTGTTGTTGTCCACCTGAAAGTTGTCCAGGAAATTTGTTTGCTTGATCGTCTATTTGAACTTTTTTAAGTTGGTCTAAGGCTAGTTCTTGGGCTTCTTTTTTTGGCATTTTTTTCACCCAAATTGGTGCAAGTGTACAATTATCTAATATTGAAAGATGTGGAAATAAATTAAATTGTTGAAAAACCATTCCAACCTCAGCTCTTATTTTTTCAATATCTTTTGTTTTTTCAGATAGTTCATTTCCATCAACAATTATATCTCCTTCTTGGTGCTCTTCTAATCTATTAATACATCTGATTAATGTAGATTTACCCGAACCTGATGGTCCACATACAACAATTTTTTTATTTGCCTCAACCTCTAAATTTATATTTTTTAAGACTTGAAAATCGCCAAACCATTTATTCATATTTTGAATTTTTATTATTGGATCTGACATTTATTATCTCTCGGTTTTATATTTGGATTCTAAGTTATAACTATATTTACTCATTGCATAGCATATAATCCAAAATATTATTGATGCAAAAATATATCCTTCCATAGCAAAGCCCAACCATTTTGGATTTGTTTTTGCTAAAGCAAGCATCCCTGCTAATTCAGCTAAACCGACTACAAAAATTAAAGGCGTATCTTTTACCAATGCTAAAAATGTATTTGCTATTCCAGGAATAACTAATTTTAGTGCTTGCGGTAAAATTACAAAAATGTGCATTTTCCAATAACCCATTCCTAAAGACTTTGCTGCATCGTATTGACCTCTAGGTAGTGATTGTAAACCTCCTCTAATAACCTCTGCACAGTAAGCAGCTTCAAATAATGTAATTGCAATAATTACTCTTACCAATTTATCCATAAAAAAATCTTCAGGTAGAAACATTGGAAACATGACAG
This sequence comes from uncultured Pelagibacteraceae bacterium, assembly GCA_902518235.1. Lineage (GTDB taxonomy): Bacteria > Pseudomonadota > Alphaproteobacteria > Pelagibacterales > Pelagibacteraceae > Pelagibacter. The sequence continues at coordinate 17,883 of CABYFN010000012.1, forward strand.
ATGACATAAATAGTACTGTTATCAATGGAACACCTCTCCAAAATTCAATATAACAAATTGATATATATTTTATTGCTGGAAGATTAGATCTTCTCCCCAATGCAAATATCATGCCTAGTGGGAAACAGAAAATTAAACAGAAAAAAGAAACTATAAAAGTAAGTGACAATCCTCCCCAAGCGCCTGTTTCTACCCATTGGAGACCAAACGATCCACCAGATATTAAATAGTAAATAACTAAATATGCAATTACTGGATAGATAATAACATAATACAATGCTAAATATTTTTTCAAATTTTCCTTCATGAAATATCCAACAAATCCAAGTGCTATAACTAATATAAATGCAGTGTTTATTCTCCAATGAAATTCATTTGGATACATTCCATACATAAATCTTCGAAACCAAACTTTAATGTATGTCCAACAAGCACCTGTACCTGTGCAAGCATCTTTTGAGTCGCCTGAAATAGTGGCGTCCAAAATCATCCAGCTTAGAGATTGAGGAAGAACTTTTATAATTGAAAATAATATTAATAAGGTTAACAAAGCATTAAAATTATTAGTATTTATATTTTTGTTTAATAAATCTAATGTTTTGTTCCCTGAATAATCAATTCTCATCATATTTAATCCAATTAATCCTAAGATTAATGGAAACAAATTAGTTAAGGAGCCAGGTAAAAAAAATGTTAAATTTATTTGCAAAAAGGCATTTGATATTACATCAATTAAACTTACTAAAACTAATAAAGAACCAATAATAGAATAGTTTTTAATGTTATCTCTGTTAGGTTTTAAAAAATTAAATGTTTGCATTATTTACTTTTCTTTAATCTCAATTTTTTTGTTATACCAATTCATTATTGCTGCAATAGTTAAACTAATAGTTAGATAGGTTAACATTGTTATTGAAACAATTTCTATTGCCTTACCTGTCTGCATGAGTGCGGTACCTGCAAAAACTAGCACTAAATCAGGATAAGCAATTGCTGCTGCTAAAGATGAATTTTTAGTTAAATTTAAATATTGGTTTGTTGTAGGTGGTATAATAATTCTTAAAGCTTGAGGCATAATAACTAGTTTTAAAACTTGATTAGGCGTCAAACCAACTGATGCAGCAGCTTCTTTTTGGCCTTTGCTTACACCTTCAATTCCAGCTCTAACACATTCTGCTACAAAAGTAGAAGTATATAAAGATAATGCTAGAACTAATGCTATTAATTCAGGTGGTAAACTTATTCCACCTTCGTATATATAAGAAATTTTTGATAATTTTTTAAGCTCAGGTAATTCAAATCCTAAAGATACTCCGCCAAATAAAAATGACAAAAGAGGCAAAACAATTAATAGAGCTAATGAATAAAGGAGAACTGGAATTTGTTTACCTTGAGTGTCTCTTAATTTACTTGCGTAATTCCTTAATACAATAATTGAAATTATTGCTGCAAGACCACAATATAAAAATACATTCAAATTTTCCCACACCATTGATGGTATGTAATAGCCTTTTACTGTCATATAAGTTACCCCAAACCATGCGTTAGCTTTCTCTGGCATTGGTAAAGCTCTAAGAGCTGCGTAATACCAAAAGAAGATTTGTAACAGTAAAGGAATATTTCTAAAAAATTCGACGTACCATGCAGCTGAGTTTTTTATTAGATAATTCGATGATAATCTTGCTACACCAATAATAACACCTAGTATTGTACAAATAATTATACTTATAAAAGAAACTAACAAAGTATTTAAAAGTCCAACTAGAAAAGCACGGGAATAAGAGTCTGATCCACTATATTCAATTAAAGAAAATTGAACATCAAATGAAGACTCTTGTGATAAAAAATCAAAACCAAAATCAATACCTCTATTATCCATATTGGTCTGAGCATTCAGGGTTAAAAACCCAAATATAAGAACAACAAATAATATTGCTAAAATCTGAGGTATAAATTTTTTTATAATGTTGTTCATCGGAATTTATAATAAAAAAAAGGGCTAGAAATATCTAGCCCTTTTTAATTAATTTGAAATAAAATTATCTTGCTGGTGGTACGTATAATATTCCACCTTTAGTCCATAATTCATTTGGACCTCTATCAGGCAAAATTCCAGTATCTGCTATATTTCTTTTGTAGCTTTCACCGTAGTTACCAACTTGTTTGATAATTCTTAAGTTCCATTCGTTATCTAAACCAAAAGCTGCACCCAACTCACCTTCAGCACCAACTAATCTTTTGATTGCTGGATTGTTTGAAGTTTTCATCATATCAGCATTTGAAGAGTTAACACCATATTCTTCTGCTTCGATCATAGTATTTAAAGACCATCTTACTATGTCTTCCCAAACAGAATCACCTTGTCGTACAACTGGTCCAAGTGGCTCTTTTGAAATAGTTTCAGGTAATACTACGTGATCATCCGGAGCTGACAATTTAGTTCTTTGTGCAGCAAGACCAGATTTATCTGTAGTGTATGTATCACATCTACCTGCATCATAAGCAGCTACAACTTCATCAGCTTTTTCAAAAACTACTGGCTCGTATGAAATTCCTTTAGAATCAAAGAAGTCTCTCATGTTAAGCTCAGTTGTAGTTCCTAAGTTTGTACAAACTGAAGTCCCGTTTTTAAATTCACCTGTAGATGCAATTCCTGAACCTTTTCTTACCATAAAACCTTGTCCATCATAAAAGTTTACACCAACAAATGTTAAACCAATGTCAGCATCTCTTGAAAGTGTCCAAGTTGTATTTCTTGATAAAATGTCAATTTCACCTGAAGTAAGTGCAGTAAATCTTTCTTTTGCACTTAAAGGAGTGAACTTAACTTTTGTTGCATCTCCTAATGTAGCAGCTGCAACAGCTCTACATACATCAACATCTATTCCTGTCCAATTTCCAGACTCATCTGCGTTTGAAAATCCAGGTAGACCCTGAGAAACACCACATCTTACGAATCCTCTTTTTTTAGTGTTCTCAAGAGTTTTTGATTTCTTAGCGGCCATTGTTTCTGTTGAAAATGCAAAAAGCACAGCGAACATAGCAACTACAGAAGTCAATTGTTTTATTATTTTAAACATTATTTTCCTCTTTTTATTATTTATTTGTTAACAAATTATTCAAAAAGTTATTTTTGAATACTTGAGTAAAGCAGAAAGTAATACAACCATCAATGGTAAAATAACCTCATCAATGTTGACCAATTAAAGATGGCGCGCCCTGGAGGATTCGAACCTCCGACCCTCGGTTTAGAAAACCGATGCTCTATCCAGCTGAGCTAAGGGCGCAGAAGAAAATACTTTATAATACTAATTTAATTTTTGAAAAGAAATTTTTTAAATAATATTAGTATTGTTAATAGCTCTACTCTACCTATTATCATGAAAATTATTAAATAAATCTTAGTTAAAAAAGAAAGATTAAAAAAATCAAAATTTGCAAGTTCAAACATACTTGAATTAACAGTATTCATAATTGTCAAAATTGAAAGCTTAAATGAATTTTCAAACTGGATATCTGAAAGTGTTAAAAAAAGGGTTAAAATGGATAAAGAAATTATAAAAATAATTATCGAAAAAAAATATTTATTTATATCTGATTTTTCAGTCTTTTCATTTATTAACGTTACTTTGTTTGAATAGATTTG
>CABYFN010000013.1 GCA_902518235.1 uncultured Pelagibacteraceae bacterium
AACTAAAGTTGTTAAAGGTGGTAGAAGATTTGGATTTTCGGCGTTAGTTGTAGTTGGAAATCAAAATGGAAAAATAGGAGTTGCGCATGCAAAAGCAAAACAAGTACCCGATGCAATCAAAAAAGCTAATGAATTAGCACGAAGAAATCTTGTCCAAATTCCATTAAGGGAAGGTCGTACAATTCATCATGATATATTTGGCAAAGATGGAGCAGGCAAAATAAAGCTTCGAGCGGCTCCAAAAGGTACAGGAATTATAGCAGGTGGTGCAGTTAGAGCTGTATGTGAAGTACTAGGAATTAAGGATATTGTTGCTAAATCACTAGGTACAGCAAATCCACATAACGTTATAAGAGCTTGTATGAAAGCACTTGGTAAACAAAATTCTCCAAAAAATATTTCTTTAATTAGAAATAAAAAAATTTCTGAAATTATTGAGAAAAGAGGGTAATGAATATTTTAAGTAATAATATAAAAGTAAAAAAACCAAAAAAAAGGCTAGGTCGAGGTATTGGTTCAGGAAAAGGTAAAACTTCTGGAAGAGGAGTCAAAGGTCAGAAATCAAGATCAGGTGTGGCTATAAAAAGTTTTGAGGGTGGACAAATGCCGCTTTATAGAAGATTACCAAAAAGAGGCTTTAACCCGATAAATAAAACCAAAATTGCAAAGCTTAATTTAGACCAACTGCAGGATTTTGTTGACAAAAAAAGGATCGATGTGGCGAGCGTAATTAATTTAGAAAGCTTAAAGAAAAATAATATTATTAATAAATCATACCTTAAATTTAAAGTACTAGGGAATGGTAATCTTACCTCTAAAATTGATATAGAGGTAGATTATTCATCGATCTCAGCTAAAGAAAAGATTGAAAATCTCGGTGGAATATTAAAAATCAAAAATCCTAAGTAAAATGAGTGAGTCATCTCAAACAAATGATTTAAGAAACAGAATAATATTTACTGTTCTAATTTTAGCAATTTATAGACTAGGTACCTTTGTTCCACTTCCAGGAATAGATCCTGAACAACTTCAAGTTATGATGGATAGCAATCAAAAAGGATTATTGGGAATGTTTAATGTATTTGCTGGAGGTGCTGTTAGTAGAATGGCTATTTTTGCTTTAGGTATAATGCCTTATATATCATCCTCAATCATCATACAGCTCTTAACAGGAGTAACTGATTACTTTAAAAATCTGAAAGCTCAAGGCGAAATTGGTAGACAAAAAATTACTCAAATAACAAGATATGGAACTGTATTGTTAGCAACTGTTCAAGGATATGGATTAGCTGTAGGCTTAGAATCATCTGCAGATTTAGTAATAAACCCAGGTGTTTTTTTTAAGATTTCAACTGTTACTACAATTGTTGCTGGTACGATTTTTTTAATGTGGTTGGGAGAGCAAATAACACAAAGAGGAATTGGTAATGGGATATCATTAATAATTTTTTCTGGAATAGTTGCAGAAATTCCAAGAGCATTAGTCACTACCTTTGAATTAGGTAGAACAGGAGCTATTTCAACATTAATGATAATTTTTATATTTATTTTACTAGTTGTAACAATTTTATTTATTGTTTTTATGGAAAGAGCCTTAAGAAAAATTCTTATAAATTATCCCAAGAGACAAATGGGTAATAAAATGTATGGTGGTGAATCATCACACCTACCACTTAAAATTAATTCTGCAGGTGTTATCCCAGCAATTTTTGCTTCTGCATTATTGTTGTTACCAGTTACATTTTCTAATTTTAATGTTTCACAAAGTGAAACTTTTTTAAATATCTCTTCATATTTTTCACAAGGACAACCGCTTTATATGATTTTATATGCATCAGGTATTATATTTTTTACTTTTTTTTATACATCAATTACCTTTAACCCTAATGAAACAGCAGAAAATCTGAGAAAGTATGGTGGCTTTATTCCTGGAATAAGACCAGGTGAAAGCACAGCCATGTATATAGATACAATTCTAACAAGATTAACAACTATTGGTGCATTATATTTAACACTTGTATGTCTGATGCCAGAGTTCTTAATTGCTAATTATCCAATACCCTTTTATTTAGGAGGAGCTTCTGTACTAATAGTAGTAGTTGTTGCAATAGATACTGTTACTCAAGTTCAAACAAGACTTATGAGCTCTCAATATGAACAGCTAATTAAGAAAACTAAATTTGGAAGATAAGTTTAGTGAATGTTATAATTTTTGGACCACCTGGAGCTGGAAAAGGAACCCAAGCAAATAATATTGTTAACAAATTTAATTTGTACCAAGTCTCTACAGGGGATCTTTTGAGAAAAGAAGTTAAAAATCAAACTGAAATTGGAAAGGATATTGAAAATATTATTTCTAAAGGAGATTTTGCGACTGATGAAATTGTTAATGAATTAATTAAAAATATTGTTTTTGATCCAATAAAAAAAAACAAATTAATATTTGATGGTTATCCTAGATCATTAAGTCAGGCGGAAAACTTGGAACTATTGTTATCAAGTTCAAGTCAAAAAATTGATTTTATATTTTTTTTAGATGTAAAAAAAGAAACAATAATTCAAAGATTAGAGAAAAGAAAAATTTTAGAAAAAAGATCAGATGATACTATGATTACAATTTTAAAAAGATATGATACCTACATGGAAACAACTAAACCTGTATTAGATTTCTATTCAAAAAAACCTAGTTTTTTTAAAATCAATGGAGATGTAAAAATAGAGGAAATATCAGGTAAAATTGAGCAAATTCTATCTCTTTAAGACATTGACTTTGAAAGAACTTCTTATATAAAAGGCTAAATTTTTATCTCAATATTATGGCTCGTATAGCAGGTGTAAACATTCCACAGAATAAATTAGTTAGGATAGGTCTAACATATATTTTTGGTATTGGTGAAAAAAATTCAAATGATATTTGCAAGTCATTAGATATACCAAGTACAAAAAGAGTTAATGAATTAACTGATGATGAAATTTTAAAAATTAGAGAATTTATTGATCAAAAATTTACTGTTGAAGGAGATCTACGTAGAGATACTTCTTTGAATATAAAACGACTAATAGATTTGGCTTCTTATCGAGGCTCCAGACATAGAAAAAAATTACCTGTCAGAGGACAAAGAACTAGATGTAACGCTCGGACACGTAAAGGAAAAGCAATTGCAATTGCAGGAAAAAAATTAACTCCACTTAAAAAATAATATGCCAAAGGATAATACAGATAATAAAGATCAAGTTAAAGAAACCTCTACAAAATCTAAAAAAAGTTCATATTCAAAGAAGAAAAAAAATAAAAAAAATATCTTAAATGGTATTGCTTATGTACAATCTACATTTAATAACACTATTGTTTCAATAGCTGATACAAATGGTAATGTAATATCTTGGGCTTCAGCAGGTCAAAAAGGTTTTAAAGGATCAAGAAAGTCTACACCGTACGCCGCACAAGTTGCTGCTGACTCAGCTGCAGTAAAGGCTTTAGAAGTTGGTATGAAGATTTTATCAGTCGAAGTTAAAGGCCCTGGATCTGGAAGAGAAACAGCTTTAAGAGCTTTGCAAGCAAGAGGTTTTAAAATAATTTCAATAAAAGATACAACACCAATGCCACATAATGGTTCGAGACCGCCAAAAAAAAGGAGAGTATAAATGGATACAACAGAGGTAAACATTAAAAATTGGAAATCACTAATTAAACCACCTAAACTAGATATCAACCTAAGTGATGATAAAACTTATGCAAAGATAATAGCTGAACCACTTGAAAAAGGTTACGGTTTAACATTAGGAAATTCATTAAGAAGAATACTACTATCCTCAATACGAGGCACTGCAGTAACAGCAATTCAAATTGATGGAGTTTTACATGAATTTACTTCAATTAAAGGCGTTAGAGAAGATGTTACTGATATTGTATTAAATGTTAAATCACTCGCTTTAAAAAGTAGTTCAGAAACTACCAATAAACTAATTTTAGATGCAAAAGGACCTGGTGAGATTAAAGCTTCAAATATTACAACCTCAGCAGATATTGAAATATTAAACCCAGATTTAGTAATTTGCAATTTAGATGAAAACACAAATTTTCATATGGAAATGACAGTAAGCAATGGAAAAGGCTATGTTTCTGCTGACATGAACAAGCCAGAGGAACCGCCTTTAGGTCTTATAGCAATTGACTCACTTTTTAGTCCTGTAAAAAAGGTTTCATATTCAATAAGTACTGCAAGGGAAGGTAAAGCTTTAGATTATGACAAACTTACTATGGAAGTGGAGACTAATGGATCAATATCAGCTGAGGATGCAGTTGCTTATTCTGCTAGAATTTTCCAAGATCAACTTGGAATGTTTGTTAACTTTGATGAACCACAAGAAGTAATTGTAAGAGAGCAACCAACCGAACCAGAATTTAATAAAAATTTATTAAGAAAAGTTGATGAATTGGAATTATCAGTTAGATCAATGAATTGTCTTAAAAATGATAATATAATCTATATTGGAGATTTGGTTCAGAAATCTGAAGGCGAAATGCTGAGAACTCCAAACTTCGGCAGAAAGTCTTTAAATGAGATTAAAGAAGTATTAACAGGAATGTCGCTTTATTTAGGTATGGAGATACCAAACTGGCCTCCAGATAATATTGCTGAATTATCTAAAAAACTTGAGGAAGCTATATAATGAGACATAAAATGGGCTATAAAAAGCTCAATAGAACTGCAGAGCATAGAAAGGCATTAATAAAGAATATGCTTAACTCTCTTGTTAAATATGAGCAAATCACAACTACATTGCCAAAAGCAAAAGTTTTAAAACCACAAGCTGATAAATTAATAACTTTAGGTAAAAAAGATAGCTTGCAAAATATAAGAAGAATTATTTCTAAGCTTCAAGATCAAGGAACTGCAAGCAAAGTACGTAAAACTTTATCTAAAAGATATGAAAAGAGAAAAGGTGGTTATACAAGAATAATAAAAGCAGGTTTTAGATATGGAGATAATGCTCCTATGGCAGTTGTTGAATTTGTTGATCGTGATGTAGAAGCTAAAAAAGTAGATAAAAAGAAAACAGAAAAAATTAAAGAAGCAGAAAAAAAAGTAGACACTCCTAAAGAAGCAACAGCTTAATCATATAAATTATGAAAAAGTCTATCAACGTAGATAATACGTTTTCAGGAATGCGTATAGATAGATTTTTGAGAAGATATTTTGTTTCAATTCCACAAAGTTTGATCGAGAGAAATTTAAGAAATGGTAAAATTAAACTTAATAATAGAAAAATAAAAAGTTCAACTAAAGTTAAAAACAACGATATAATTGAATTATTCAATTTTGATATAAAAAAGACCGTTATTGTAAAAAAAGAAAAGTTTAAACCTTCAAATACTATAATAAAAGAAAATGAGGATTTTATTATTGAGAATAATGATAATTTTATTGCTCTTAATAAGCAGGCAGGAATATCAGTTCAAGGTGGAACAAAGTCAAAAAAAAATCTTATAGATATTTTTTCAAATAGTGAAATATTTAAAGATGATAAACCTTATTCAGTTCATAGATTAGATAAAGAAACTTCTGGTGTTTTTTTAATTGCCAAAAATAGACCTACAGCGCAACTTCTTACATCTCTTTTCAGATTAAGAAAAGTTTATAAGACTTACATAGCAATATGTCATGGTGAGATTAATATTAATGAAAAAGGTATACTAAAAAATAATCTTACTAGATATGATGGTAGAAAAAAAATTATTGAAAATGCTGAAACTCACTATGAAATTTTGGATAAAAATACAAATTCTACATTTATTCAACTAAAACCCATTACGGGAAGAAAACATCAATTAAGAAAGCAATTATTTGATATTGGACATTCAATTATTGGTGATAAAAAATACAATTCATTAAGAGAACAAAAAAATAATAAAAATCTTATGCTCCATTCATATGAGATTAAATTCAAGATTAAAGAAAACAAATATACATTTAGAGCTACACCTCCTGATTATTTTAGAAATATGTTAAGATCAAAAAGACTTAATTTTTAACATTTGATAAAAAATTTTTTATCAAATCATTCTCAATATTTTTATAATTTTGTTTTTTAATCTTATTTAAATTTGAAACCCCTCTATCTCTGATTCCACAAGGAATTATTTTTTTGTATACATTAAGATCATTAGAGATATTTAATGCAAAACCGTGATAAGCAACCCATTTCTTTACTTTTATTCCTATTGCTGCAATTTTATCTATTTTACCAGATTTGTGCTCAAACCAAATTCCAATATTTTTTCTATCAGCAAAACACTTTATATTGTAATTTTTTAAAGTATCTATAATTGTCTTTTCGATTGCAGTTATAATTTTTTTTATATTCTTCCCTCTTTTGTTTAAGTCAATCACAAAATAAAAAACTAATTGACCAGGGCCATGATATGTTATTTTTCCACCTCTATTTGTTTTAATAAAGTTTATAGATTTATCTAAAATCTCATTATCACTAAAACTTGTTCCACCAGTATAAATCTCTTCATGTTCAAGTATCCAAATAAGTTCATTATTTTTATTTACCCTGATTTGCTCCAATCTATCTTCAAGTATATCTATTGCAGATTTATATTTTATTGGTTTTACTGACTTTTTGATCTCTATTGTCATTATAAATTTGTATTATTTTTATTTTGTATTAATAGTGCCAACTAAATTATAGGTAAATTTTATGACTATAGTAAAAAAAATAAAAGATAAAAAAGTCAATTTTGAATTTAATAAGGAATTCATTAAAGTTGTTACAGATAAAATTGCCTCAAATGATGCTGAATTTATAACAAACTCATTTAATGACATGCATCCAGCCGATGCAGCTGACATAATTGAACATCTAAGTCTAAACGATAGAGAAAGTTTAATAAAATTAAATAATTTTAAAGTAGATCCTGAGGTTTTTGTTGAGTTGAACGAGTCAATTCAATCTGAGATGATCGCTTACTTATCATCCGAGTCAATAGTAAATATTTTGAAAAACTTAGAGTCGGATGATGCAATTAAAATTTTAGAAAATGTAGATGAAAAGGATAAAAATACTATTCTTAGTTCATTACCACCCAAAGATAGATTTGCTTTACTTGAAAGTTTAAGTTATCCAGAGGATTCAGCTGCTAGAATTATGCAACGTGAGTTTACAGCAATACCAAGCAATTGGTCTGTTGGACAAACAATAGATTATCTTAGAGAAAATAAAGAACTTCCAGAGGAATTCCTTGAAATATTTATTGTTGATCAAGAATTTAAACCTATAGGCACTGTTCCATCATCAAGAGTGTTAAGAACACCAAGAGATACAAAAATGATGTCTATTATGGCTGAGTCTCAAACATTGATACCTGTTGATATGGATAAGGAAGATGTAGGTAATTTATTTGAAAATTATAATTTAAGTTCTGCCGCAGTCGTAGATAAATCCGACAAGTTAGTTGGTATGATTGCTTATGATGATGTGTTGACAGTATTAAAAGAAGAAGCTGAAGAAGATGCTCTTAGATTAGCGGGTGTAGGTGACGAAGAAATTACTGATGGAGTAATTACAAAAACAAAAAGAAGATTTAATTGGCTACTTCTAAATTTGTTCACTGCTTTTCTTGCAACTTATTGTATCAGTTTATTCGGAGCTACCATTGAACAGATGGTAGTACTAGCTTTTTTAATGCCTATTGTTGCTTCAATGGGAGGTAACGCAGGTATGCAAACTTTGGCTGTCACTATAAGATCGTTAGCAACACAAGATCTTACAAAAAATAATTTTACTAGTAATATTGTTAAAGAATTTAACATTGGAATCTTAAATGGAATTATTTTTGCAATAATAAGCTCTGTAATAGTTTACTTTTGGTTCAACGATTCTCAACTTGCTTTTATCATTTCTATTTCTATGATTCTAACAATGATAGTCGCAGGGTTGTTTGGAATATTAATTCCTGTAACGTTAAAAAAAATGAATATTGATCCAGCTATTTCTTCTAGTGTTTTTGTGACCACTATTACAGATGTAATAGGTTTTGTTTCTTTTTTAGGTGTAGGTGCTTATTTTTTATAATTAAAAGTTATCAATTAATCTTACTTTATTAATATTGTAAGCTACAAAAAGTCTAAATTTATTCTTAAGGTTATTAAGTTTAAGACTTTTTTCATCTCTAAACTCTAAATAGTCTATTTTTATATTAAATTTTTTCTCAAGTTCTTTTTTATAATCAGATAAATCTAATTTGAATTTTGATGAGTGTAATTTAGTTCTTTTTTTTATTTTGATTAATAATTTTGCAATACGCGACGCTTTTTTTAATGATTTTTTATTTAGTAATTTATTCCTTGTGGATAATGCAATTTTGTCAGCTGTTCTTATTGTTGGACATGTATTTATTCTTACATTAAATTTTTTTGATAAAAATCTTCTAATTAAGTGTAATTGTTGATAGTCTTTTTCACCCATAAACAAATCTTTTGATTTAATAATAGACATAAATCTATTCATAACATTTAGCACACCTTCAAAATGCCCTTTTCTGAATTTAGCACATAAGATCTTGTCTTCTTTTCTTAAAATAAATCTTTTAGTTTTAAATTTGTAAATATCTTTTACTTTTGGTGTGAATAAATAATCTACTTTTAGATTTTGTAATGAAATAATATCATTCCTAATATTTCTTGGATAATTTTTAAACTCGTTTTTTCTTTTAAATTGAGTTGGATTGACAAAAATACTTACTATTGTCTTACTTTTTTTCTTTTGTGAAGCTTTTATTAAAGATATGTGCCCCTCATGTATTCCGCCCATAGTAGGCACAAATCCAATATTTCTGTAGTCTTTAATCTCTTTATTTAAATCAAAAATACTTGTAATTATTTTCATATTATAAATATATGTTTATAAATAAATTATCTTTATGATTAAACAAGCTATTATTCCACTTGCTGGTTTAGGTACAAGACTTTTACCTTTAACTAGTGTTTTTGCTAAAGAGCTATTGCCAATAAATGGAAAGCCTGGCATTGAATACATCTTAGATGAATGTATAGAAGCTGGTATCACTGAAATAATTTTTATCATTTCAAAGAAAAAAGAAATGATTAAAAAATACTTTTATAATGATAATTTTTATAAAACTTTAATTAAAAACAAGAAAGATCCGAGAGTAATTAAAGAATATAAAAAAATTTTAAAATATAAAAAAAAAATTAAATTTGTTTATCAAAATAAACCCTTAGGCACTGGTGATGCTGTATTAAAAACTAAAAAATTTATTAAAAATAAATATTTTTTAATGCTTCTCCCAGATGATCTTATTATTAAAAAGAATTGTTCAAAGGATATGATTAAATTGCATAAGAAGTATAAAGCATCAGTAATGGCTAGTATGACTGTAAAAAAAAATAATGTAAATAGATGGGGCATATATTCATTATCAAAAAAGTTAAATAATCAAAATTTTATAATATCTGACGTTATTGAAAAACCTAGCACGAAAAAAGCTCCATCAAATAATGCCGTAATTGGAAGATATGTATTAAGCAAGGATATATTTAAAATTTTAAAAAAACAAAAAAAAGGTAAGGGAGGTGAAATACATATAACAGATTCAATTAAAACGATGATTGACAAAAAATCTTTATTTGTTGGTCATAAATTTTCTGGAAAATATCTAGATTGTGGATCAATGGAAGGATACATAAAATCATCTTTAGAGATTGCCAAAGTATGAAGATTTGTATGATAGGATCAGGTTATGTAGGGCTAGTAAGTGGAGCATGCTTTGCTGAACTTGGAAATAATGTTATTTGTGTTGATAATAATCTAGATAAAATTTCTAATCTCAAAAAGGGAGTAATTCCTATTTATGAACCAGGTTTAGAGGAGCTAATTATAAGAAATTTAAACCAAAAAAGACTTCAATTTTCAACAAATATATCTAAATCTATTCAAAATTCAGATCTTATATTTATATGCGTTGGCACTCCAACAAAAATTAAATCTAATGAAGCTGATCTAAAGTATGTATTTCAAGTTGTTAGAGATATAAAAAAAAATTTAAATAAATATAAAATTATTGTTACCAAATCTACTGTGCCAGTTACAACTGGTGATAAAATTGAAAAATTATTATCAACAAAAAAAAATAAAAAGTTATTTAATGTTGTGTCAAATCCAGAGTTTTTAAGAGAAGGTGAAGCTATTCATGACTTTATGTTCCCAGATAGAGTGGTAATTGGAACAAATAGTAAAAAAGCAAATAATATTTTAAAGAATTTATATTCTCCAATTATTAAAAAGAAGGGTAGGTATTTTAACACATCTCGTCGAGCAGCAGAAGTAATCAAATATGCTTCCAATGCATTTTTAGCAACAAAAATTACTTTTATAAATGAAATTTCAAACTTATGTGAAAAACTTAATGTTGATGTTTCTGATATTTCTCTAGGCATTGGTGCAGACGAGAGAATTGGTGCAAGATTTTTAAGGCCAGGCCCAGGTTATGGTGGTTCTTGTTTTCCAAAAGATACTCGTGCTTTAGTTTCTACTTCAAAAAAATTTAAGACAAATTTATCTATAGTTAATTCAACAATCTCTTCAAATGATAATAGATATAAATATTTACTGACTAAAATTAAGAAAATACTAAATAATAATTTGAAAAGTAAGAAAATTACATTTTTAGGTGTTACATTTAAAGCAGGTACAGATGATATGAGAGACTCTGCTTCTCTAAAGTTAATTCCATACTTAACTAAAGAAGGTGCAAAAATTTCATATTATGAACCTACAGGAATGAAGAATGAATTTGATACTAAAAAAGTTACATATTTTAATAAAATTAAAGATGCATGTAAAGATAGTGATCTTTTAGTTATTCATACTGAATGGAATGAGTTTAAACATTTAAACTTTAAGAGTTTGAATAATAAAAAGAAATTCAAGATTTATGATTTAAGAAATTTATATTCACCTTCAAAAATAAAAAATAAAAATATTGAATATCACAGTATAGGAAGATAACTAATTAATCTCGAATATTGCATCTACCTCGACCGCTACACCTAAAGGCAAACTATTAGTACTTACAGCAGCACGTGTATGTGTACCTTTATCACCAAATACTTTTTTCATTAAATCTGAAGCTCCATTAATTACTTTAGGTTGTTCAATAAAGTCATCAGTAGAGTTAACAAAACCTGTTAATTTAACACATGATTTAATTTTTGTTAAATCATCTGAGCATGCTTTTTTAGCTTGAGCAATTATACTTAATGCACATCTTTGTGCTGCTTTGTAAGCTTGGTCCGTATTAAAATCTTTTCCAACTTTGCCTTTAATCAATTGTCCGTCAGCATCGATTGAAATTTGTCCAGAAATATAAAGTAAATTCCCAATAATTTTTGTAGCAACATATGAACCAACTGGATCAGTTGCTTTAGGTAAAACTAAACCCATTTCATTTAATTTTTCATCAATAGACATTATTTACCTTTCTTTTTTTTTTTATTCCTATCGTATTCCTTTCTCTTCTCAATTAAAATAAGAGCTTCTTCCATAGTTAATTCAATTGGGTCTTTTTCTTCAGGTATTGTGGCATTTAATGATTTGTATTTAATATACGGCCCATATTGACCTTTCATAATCCTTACAGGTTTTTTATCTTCAGGGTGTTCACCCAGATCTTTAATTAAAGATGATGAAATTCTTCCAGGTTTTGCCTCAGCTATTAGAGTTACAGCTCTATTAAAGCCAATACTAAAAATTTCTTCAACATTTTCTAAACGTGCCGATTTATTTTCACACTTTAGATATGGTCCAAATCGACCAACATTTACAGTAATATCTTTATCATTGTCAGGGCTTTTACCCAAACTAATTGGAAGTGAACATAAGTACTTAGCTCTATCTAGATCTATACTTTTGATATCAATTCCTTTCGGTATAGATACATTTTTCATATTATTATCTTCTTTTTTTAATTTTTTCTTTTTCTTATTTTTTTCTTCAACTTCATCAATTTCTTTTTCATATTGAAGATAAGGACCAAATCTTCCATTTTTTAAATATATGTCTTTACCTAAATCATTTTGACCAATTAATTTTGGTTCTGCTAGAGTCAATTGTTGAGCTGCTTTAGATTTTGAAAGAGGTCTTGTAAATTTACAATCCGGATAATTTGAACATCCAATAAAAGCACCTCCTCGAAAACTATTTTTTAAACTTAATTGACCACTATCACAAACTTTACATTTTCTATTTATGTTTCCATCTTTATCGACTTCAAAAATTAATGATCCTAAGCTTTCGTTAAGCATATCCAAGACTTCTCTTGTTCGTTTTTCTTTAACATCTGTTACATTTAAATTAAAATCTTTCCAAAATTCTTCTAAAACTTTAATCCAATTTTCTTTACCAGCTGTTATATCATCTAATTGATCTTCCAATTTTGCAGTGAAATCATAATCCACATATTTTGAAAATAATTTTTCAAGAAAAGCAGAGAGTAATTTACCTCTATCTGTTGGAAAAAATCTTTTGTTTTCTATATCTGCATAGCCTCTATTTGAAATAACTGAAATTATACTTGCATATGTTGAAGGTCTTCCAATGCCTAATTCTTCTAACTTTTTAACAAGACTTGCTTCTGAATATCTTGGCGGTGGTTGAGTGAAATGTTGCTCATCTACAAAGTCTTTAAACTCTACTTCACCTTTGTCAACTTCAGGCAATACGTTCTCATCATCTTTATTTTCATCTATTCTTGAAACTTTTAAAAAACCATCAAATTTTAAAGTTGAACCACTAGCTTTACATATATTTTTATTATCTTCGGATGTAATCGTTATAGTTTTTCTATCAAATTTTGCTGACTCCATTTGTGAAGATAATGACCTTGACCATATTAAGTTATAAAGTTTGTATTGATCTGTGCTTAAATATTTTTTCATATTTTCAGGAACTCTACTAATCTCTGTTGGCCTGATAGCTTCATGAGCTTCTTGTGCATTTTTTGCCTTTTTACCTGAATAATTTAATGGTGAGGATGGTAAATATGCTTCACCATAATTTTGAGTAATGAAATTTCTAAAAGAAGCTACAGCATCCTTTGATATATTTGTTCCATCCGTTCGCATATAGGTAATTAATCCAACAGTTTCACCCTCTATATCTATACCTTGATATAGTCTTTGGGCGATTTGCATTGTTCTAGAGGCTCCAAAACCTAGTTTACTTGATGATGTTTGCTGTAAAGTAGAAGTAGTAAAAGGACCAGAAGGGTTTCTTGTATAAATTTTGGATATTATATCTGTAATATTATATTTTTTATTTTTAATTAAACCTAAAGCATTATTAATATCTTCTTTATTTTTAAATGAGAATTTTTCAATCTTTTTACCATCTAGTTGTGCAATGGATGTATTTATATTTAGATTTTCCTTTGTTAAGAAATTTAAGTTAAGTGTCCAAAACTCATCTGGTTTAAAAACTTCTATTTCATGTTCCCTTTCTGTTAATAATCTAAGAGCAACAGATTGAACTCGTCCTGCAGACTTAGACCCTGGTAATTTTGTCCATAAAATTGGTGATATATTAAAACCTACTAAATAGTCTAATGCTCTTCTTGCCATGTAAGCATCAACAAGTTCATTTTCTATATTCCTTGGATTGTCTATACCGTTTGTTACAGCTGTTTTTGTTATTTCATTAAAAACTACACGTTCCACTTTTTTATCTTTAAGAAGTTTTTTTTCATTTAAAAACTCTTTGACGTGCCAAGCAATTGCCTCACCTTCTCGATCAGGGTCAGTAGCAAGGATAATTTTTTCTGATTTTTTAGCAGTATCTGTAATTTCTTTTAAATATTTTTTTGAGAAACTATCTACTTCCCAAATCATTTTAAAAGAATTTTCCGGATCTACTGAACCATTTTTTGAAGGCAGGTCTCTGATATGACCATAACTTGCCAACACTGTATAATCTGAACCTAGATATTTATTTATAGTTTTAGCTTTTGCAGGACTTTCAACTATTACAAGATTCATAATTAGTCAAACTACTTATAACTATTAATCTGTCAAATTAATAAATTTTACTCTTAGTTTCTTCTTTGTTTATTAATCTTTTAATATTTTCTCTATGTGTATAAAAAATCAAAACAAACATAATGATGAAAAAAATTATATTACCCTGATTTATGATTAATAAGTATATTGGTATTGAAATAGAAGCAAATAAAGACGATAGAGATGAATATTTTGATATGAAAAAAGTTAAAATCCAAACAATTCCAAACACGATTGCATAATAAATATTTATTGAAACTAAAATCCCTACAAAAGTCGCAACACCTTTCCCACCTTTAAATTTTAGCCAAACAGGAAATAAATGTCCTAAAAAAGCACAAAGAGCTGATATATATACTAAGTCTGGATAATTAAACTTGATATAGAAAACAGGCACAACAGCCTTTGCTATATCTAAAATAAGGGTTAAATAACCTAATGACTTATTGCCTGTTCTTAAAACATTTGTAGCGCCAATATTTCCTGATCCTACATGTCTAATATCTTTTTTAAGTAAAATTTTTGTGAATAGATATCCGAAAGGAATAGAGCCAAATAGATAAGATATCAAAGCTGTTATTATATAATCCATTATTCAGATTTAAATAATTCTTCACCATTAACAAATGTACTTATTACTTTACCTTGAAGTTTTTTGTCTTCAATAGGCGTATTTTTTGATTTTGATATCAATTTCTCTTTTCTAACTACCCAAGGTTTATCTATGTCTACGATACAAAAATCAGCATCATTTCCAGTCGACAAGTTACCTTTATTTATTTTAAGTATTTCTGCTGGTTTTGATGTTAAAGCTTTTATTATAGTTTCCAACTCTACAGATCCATTGTGATATAATTCTAAGCTTAACGGTAATAAAGTTTCAATTCCAGATGCGCCAGTTTCTGCTTGAGCAAAAGTTAATCTTTTATTTTCTTCATCTTCTGGTTTATGATCAGAAACAATAACATCAATTGTTTCATCATTTAATCCTTGAACTAAAGCATTTCTATCAGTTTCTGTTCTTAAAGGAGGTGATAATTTTAAAAAAGTTTTGAAATCACCAATGTCATTTTCATTTAATGATAAATTGTTTATCGAAACACCACAGCTGAAGTTTACTTTATTTTTTCTTTCTCTGATTATATCTACAGAATTTGCAGATGAAATCTGAGAAATATGATACCTACAACTATTATATTCTAACAATGTTAAGTCTCTTTCTATAATTAACAATTCAGCGCTTATAGGAATTCCTTGGAGACCAAGTTTTGTTGCTATAATGCCATCATTAATCATTCCATCTTTTGATAATTCTGCATCTTCTGCATGTTGTATTATTAAGGATTTTAAATCTGAGGCTGAATTCATAATCCTATTCATAATCCTAGGATTTTGAATTGTTTTTACACCATCTGTGAAACCAATTATCCCTTTATTCTGTAATAATCCAAATTCAGTCATATTTTCTCCTTCAGCTTTAACTGTTAATGCAGCTGTTGGGTAAATATTAATTTTTGATTTATCTCTTCCTCTTCTTTTAAGGAAATCAACTATTGAAACATTGTCAATCACTGGGTTGGTATTTGGCATTGTAACAACTGATGTTACACCACCTGATAAAGCAGCTTCACTAAGGGTTCTAAAATTCTCCTTATATTCATATCCTGGTTCACCAACAAAAACTCTCATATCTACAATGCCTGGAAATATGTATTTTCCATTTAAATCGATTACTTTTTCTCTAGATGGTATGTTATTGGTATTTACTTTTTTTCCAATAGCTTCGATCTTTCCATTTTCTCCAATTATTATTCCTCCAATTTCATTCAAGGAATTATGAGGGTCAATTATATTTGCATTTATAAAGTATTTTTTTTTCATTTATTCACAAAAAATCTTTAGGCAGGCCATCCTTACTGCTACGCCTAATTCAACTTGTTCTTTTATTACACTTTTGTTTATATCGTCCGCTAAGTTTGTATCAATTTCAATTCCTCTATTCATTGGCCCTGGATGCATTATTAAAGCATCCTCTTTAGCATACTGAATTTTATCAGGCGTTAAACCATAATATTCATAGTATTCTCTGTTAGATGATAGAAATGAGCTTGTCATTCTCTCATTCTGTAGTCTTAACATCATTACTATGTCACAATCTTTAACTCCCTTTTTCATGTCAGAAAAAATATTTACACCAAATTTTTCAATTTCATTTGGCATCAAATTTGTAGGGGCCACGATATTTACTTCTGCACCTAACATGTTTAGAAGATAAATATTTGATCTTGCTACTCTTGAATGTAGTATATCTCCACATATTGCAATTTTAAGACCTTCTATTTTTTTTCTTCTATTTATAATTGTTAAAGCGTCCAATAATGCTTGTGTTGGATGTTCTCTTCTACCATCACCTGCATTTAGTACCGCACAATTAACTTTTTGAGATAGAAGGTTACAAGCTCCTGAGTCTTGATGTCTTATTACAATAATATCTGGGTGCATGGCATTTAAGGTCATTGCTGTATCAATTAATGTTTCACCTTTTTTAATAGCAGAATTTGTAATATTCATTGACATTACATCTGCGCCTAATCTTTTACCTGCTAATTCGAATGAGCTCTGTGTTCTTGTTGACGGTTCAAAAAATAAGTTTATTTGAGTTTTGCCTTTTAAAATATCAATTTTTTTATTTTTACTTTTATTTAATTCTATGAATTTAGAGGCTTCCTTCAGGATAGTGGTAACATCACTAACAGATAAATCTTGGATACCTAATAAATGTTTTTGAGATATTTTAATAGCTTTTTTGGATTTAGTTGCCATTAAAATTAACTCTATAACTATATAGTATTAACTATGCAACCATTAATTTTGAATAAAATCTAAAGCACCTTGTAAAATAAAAGTAGCTGCAAACTTATCAATATCTTTCTCTCTTTTACTGACATTTATATCTAATTCACTTGATAAATTGAAAGCACCAACAGTAGACAATCTTTCATCCCACAAAGACACAGGAATATCAATTTTATTAGAAATATTATTTGCTATATCATTTGCTGATTGAGAAGATTTTCCGTATGTGCCATCCATATTTATTGGATTACCTATAATAATCCCTTTGATGTCATATTCTGTAATAATACTTTCTAGTTCATCAATTAATTTACCTTGCTTAGATTTTTCTAAGGTTTGAAGGGGAGTGGCAATTTTTTGATTATAATCACTTATTGCAATCCCAATCCTTTTTGTACCTAAATCTATACCCAATAATCTTGAACCACTTGATAATTTGTTTTTGAATTCATTAATTGTGATCATATTGTATATTTTTAACTTAAGTGGTACTTTGCGACATTATTTTTTACCATATGACAATAGATCTTAAAACTGTAAAACATATATCAAAATTAGCAAGGATCTCACTTGAAGAGAAAAAAGCTGAGAAATTGGCAAATGATATGAATTCTATATTTGAATTTATTGAAAAATTAAACGAGCTAAAAACCGAGAATGTTGAGCCATTAACTTCTATAGCTGAAACAGCTTTAAGATTCAGAGAAGACAAAATAACTAGCGATAATATAAGAGAAAAGATTCTTAAAAATTCTCCTGAAAAAAACGATGATTTTTTTGTTGTACCGAAAGTAGTTGAGTAATGACAGAAATAACATCTTTAAGCCTTTTTGAATTAATTGAAAATATAAAAGAAAAAAAAATATCATCAAATGAAGTTGCAAAATCTTTTGTTTATAGATCTGAAAAGTCAAAAAAACTAAATGCATATGTGACTGAAAATTTTGAAAATTGTCTTAAACTTTCAAAAGAGTTTGATAACAAACCAAATTTTGATTTAAAACTTCCAGGTATTCCAATTGCTGTAAAAGATCTATTTTGTACAAATGAAGTAAGAACAACAGCTGGCAGTAATATCTTAAATAATTTTGTTCCCAGCTATGAATCTACTGTAACACAAAATATATGGAATCAAGGTGGTATTTTGCTCGGCAAACTTAATTGTGATGAATTTGCAATGGGCTCATCCAATGAGACAAGTTTTTTTGGTAATGTTCAAAACCCAATTGCAAAAGATTTAGTTCCAGGTGGATCATCAGGTGGCTCCTCATCAGCTTTAGCAGCTAATTTAACACCTGTAACAATAGGCACTGACACTGGTGGATCTATCAGGCAGCCAGCCTCCTTTACTGGAACTGTAGGTCTAAAACCTACTTATGGAAGCTGTTCAAGATATGGAATTGTTGCCTTCGCATCATCTCTAGATCAAGCAGGTCCGATGAGCAAAGATGTTAAAGATAGCTCCATTCTTTTAGAAGTGATCTCATCATTTGATAAAAAAGATTCAACTTCAATCGATTTTAAAAGAAATAATTATTCATCAGAACTAACTAAGAATATCAAAGGTATAAAAATTGGAATCCCAAAAGAATACAGAGTTGATGGGATGCCAGACGAAATTGAGAGTCTTTGGAAAAAAGGTATTGAATATGCAAAAGATTGTGGTGCCGAAATAATTGACATTTCTTTACCTCACACTAGTTATGCTTTGCCTACTTATTATATTGTAGCGCCAGCTGAAGCATCATCTAATTTAGCAAGATATGATGGCGTTAAATATGGTCTAAGATCTTCTGGAGAAAGTTTAATTGATATGTATGAAAAAACTAGATCAGAAGGTTTTGGTGAAGAAGTAAAGAGAAGGATAATGATAGGCACTTATGTTTTATCCTCTGGATATTATGACGCTTACTATCTTAAAGCTCAAAAGGTTAGACAATTAATTAAACAAGATTTTGATCAAGCTTATAATAAAGTCGATGCTATTTTGACACCCTCAACACCTAGTTCTGCATTTAAAATTGGAGAAAAATCAAATGATCCAGTTTCAATGTATTTAAACGATATATTTACTGTTCCAGTAAACCTTGCTGGTTTGCCTGGAATTTCAATACCAGCAGGCACAGATAAAAATAATTATCCATTAGGTTTACAAATAATAGGTAAGCCGTTTGATGAACAAACAGTTTTAAATATTGCTTATTCAATGGAGGAAAAAATCAATTATAAAAATAATATAACTGATTGGTGGATGGAATAATGTCTAAAAATAATTCTGAATATTTAATAGAAAGAAATGATAATATTTATGAAGTTGTTATAGGACTTGAAGTTCATGCTCAAGTAACATCAAATTCAAAACTTTTTTCAGCTTCTTCTACAAAATTTGGTGCTGAACCTAACACCCAAGTAAGTTTAGTTGATGCAGCATTTCCTGGAATGCTTCCAGTAATTAATGAATATTGTGTTAAACAAGCTATAAAAACTGGTATTGGTTTAAAAGCTAAGATCAATAATAAGTCTGTTTTTGATAGAAAGAATTATTTTTATGCTGATTTACCTCAGGGGTATCAAATTTCACAATATAAATACCCAATTGTGGGTGAGGGCAATGTTATTTTGGATATGCCTAAAGGTCAAAAACAAGTTGGAATAGAAAGATTACATTTAGAACAGGATGCAGGAAAAAGTATTCATGATGTTGATCCGAGCAACACACTAGTTGATCTAAATAGATCGGGTGTAGCTTTAATGGAGATTGTTAGTAAGCCTGATCTAAGATCACCAGATGAAGTTAATGCTTATATAAAAAAACTAAGATCAATTATGAGATATTTAGGAACTTGCGATGGGAACATGCAAGAGGGGTCATTAAGAGCTGATGTTAATGTGTCGGTAAGAATAAAAGGCTCAACAGAGTTAGGAACAAGATGTGAAATAAAAAATGTCAATTCTATAAAGTTCATGCAAATGGCAATTATTTATGAAGCAAATAGACAGGTTGATCTAATAGAAGAAGGTGAGGAAATAGATCAAGAAACAAGGCTTTTTGATACAAAAAAAAATGAAACAAGGTCAATGAGGTCGAAAGAAGATGCTCATGATTATAGATACTTTCCAGATCCAGATCTACTTCCATTAGAAGTTACGGATGAATTTATTAATCAAGTAAAATCTGAAATCCCTGAATTACCAGATGATAAAAAGAAAAGGTTTATTGATGAGTTTAAAGTGTCACCTTATGAAGCAACAATATTAGTCTCTGATATTGATACAGCTAAATATTTTGAAGAAGTTGTTGCTAAAATGGGTAAAAATCGTGATATGAAACTAGCCGTAAATTGGATTACAGGAGAATTATTTGCTGTTTTAAATAATAAAAATATTGAAATTGCTCGAAGTCCAATAAGTGCAAAAAATTTAGCAAAATTGATTAATTTAATTAAAAACGGAACTATTTCAGGCAAAATTGCCAAGACAATATTTGAATTAATGTTGGATGGTGACATAGACCCTCAAATAATTGTTGAAGAAAAAGGGTTAAAGCAAGAAAGTGATCCAAAAGCAATAGAAGCATTAATTGATAAAATAATCAACGATAACAGGGAAAAAGCCATTGAATATAAACAAGGAAAAGAAAAGCTATTTGGTTTTTTTGTGGGACAAGCAATGAAAGCTTCTGCTGGAAAAGCCAACCCTCAATTAATTAATGAAATATTAAAGAAGAAACTTTAATTTTAACAAAAATATATAGTCATTATATAATTAAAATAGATGGGTAATAACATTGAAATTTCTGAAAAAATTGAAAAATATATTAATAATTTTAGTTTTAAACTAAACCCGGTCCAAGAAGAAATTATAGATTATAATAATACACTTGGAAATGAAAAGAGAATGCAAACAGCAATATCTCAATGTCATTTTCTCCATTTAATAATAAAAATATCTAATATAAAAAAAGTGCTTGAGATTGGAACTTATACTGGTTTAAGTGCACTTTCTATTGCTCTTGCACTTCCTGAAGATGGAAAACTTACAGCTCTTGATAAAGATAAAGAAACAAACAAGATTGCAGTAAGTTTTTTTAAGAAAGCTTATCAAGATAAAAAAATTCAAACGATTGTAAAACCTGCACTAGATAGTTTAGATCAATTAAAAAATCATAAATTTGATATGATTTTTATTGATGCTGATAAGCTTAATTATAAAGAATATTATGAAAAATCATTTCAGATAATAAATAAAGGTGGTTTGATCATAATAGATAATGTTTTATGGCATGGTGAAGTCGTAGATGAAGATAAAATGGATAAATATA